>DAOWFD010000026.1 GCA_030638185.1 Candidatus Aegiribacteria sp. | reverse complement strand
CGCCGGTGTTAGTTCCTACGCGGAATTGCGGGGTCTGATCATTCAAATGGTTGGAACACTGGAGGACAAGAACGCCTTCCTTGTGGACTGGGAATCTCACGCTAATCCTTCCTACATCCCCACATACTCACCTGAAATAGAGACCAACTATGTCGAATCCGTTCTTATGGAATACCTCGACCCCTGGATGTTTATCTGGGATGCATCCGAAACATGGGGTTACTGCATTATTGATACAATTCCATATTTTGCCCTGAAGGATTTTAACTACTTCTTTACGTTTCACGGGTTCAGTACCACGCTGCAGACTGTGCTGGACGCTCCAGGGATTATTATTGATTTAAGGATGAGCTTCGGTGAATCCCTTGTACCGGCGGAGCAGATAGTATGCACTTTCGCAGACCAGTACAGAACTGTATTCCTTACACAGTATAGAACAGGCCCTGCGTACAGCGACCTTTCCAAGCTATGCAACCATACCGTTTACCCTCGAGGGTGGGCTTTTACAAAACCTGTTGTTATTCTTACGGGGGAACAGGTTACAGGTCCTCCAGAAGCCTTTGCCTCCGCCATGGAACATATGCCCCACGTTACATTGATCGGTGACACTACCGGTGGAGAGGGAAACATCCCCGGTTATTTCAATCAGATATACTGGCCCTTATGGGAATACTTCGTAATGACATGCCCCTTTGCCAGGGTATTCACCGCTGATACCGTATCAATAGAGGGAAACGGTATACTGCCTGACATTTACGTTCAGACAACCCCTGCCGATTTCCAGGCGGGGAAAGATCCCGTTCTTGAATACGCCATTGAATGGATAGCTGAAGAAACGTCTCTCTGATCCGCTTCGGGTATCTGGCACCTACCTTATAAAAAGACTATTGTACCTGTTGGATTAAATACAACAACTCTTGAATGGTGAGGCCTATGAACTGGAAAAGAAATGGATACTGGATCATGGTCAGGTTCTTTACTACGTCAATAGCGGTATCTCTGATCATTTCCTCCTGCATCGACGACCCTCCTACCCATCCGAGAATCAACGATTATCATTCATATCTTGACATGGTCTGGGAACTCTACGATCAGAGGTACGTGGCATTCGACGTAAAGAATGTTGACTGGGACGCTCTACACGATGAGTATAGCCAGCTTGCTGAGAATGTAGATTCCTTTGACGAACTACAGGATCTTATGATTGAAATGGTGGGAACGCTCGAGGACCAGAACGCCTGGCTCTATTTCCCGTTATACCCGAGAGATACTATTCCCACGTACCTCGCTGATATTGAAGTGAATTACGTTGATTCTGTAATGCGGGAACTGCTGGAACCGTGGGAATTCCAGTGGGATTCTTCTATGGGTGTAATGTGGGGCCACTGCGTTATCGATTCCATCCCCTACTTCGCTATAAGACATTTCAATTATTTCTTCACTTTCCAGTCCTTCCGTAATGAACTTGTAAATCATCTCGACGCGCCGGGCATGATAATCGACATAAGGATGAGTGATGATGTCTCACTGGTTCCAGCGGAACAGATACCTAGTGTCTTCACTGAACAGACCTTAACAGCGTTCTTTACACAGCACAGAACAGGACCTGAACACGATGACCTTTCAGCGCTCACTCTTCATGATGTAACTCCCCGGTCATGGGCCTACACAAAACCGATCGTACTCCTTGTGGGGGAACAGAATTTCGGACCGGCGGAAGCTTTCACATCGGTCATGGGTCAGATGCCTCATGTAACCATCATAGGCGATACAACCGGCGGAGGAGGGAACACTCCGGGGTATTTCTATCAGATATACTGGCCCCTGTGGGATCACTTGAGCATTACGTGCCCCTTTGCCAGGGTATTCACTGCCGATACCGTATCAATAGAGGGAAACGGTATACTGCCTGACATTTACGTTCAAACAACCCCTGCCGATTTCCTGGCGGGGAACGATCCCGTTCTTGAATACGCCATTGAATGGATAGCGGAGGAAACGGCTTACTAGTCCGATGTAAGGACTATCAGGTATTCCCCGTTAGTTGGTGCAATAATATCCCTGGGAAATCCATCGATGCTGATAACAGAAACCACTTCAGGCTCCATATGGGAAAAGGGAAATCCAAACACTGTTATTACCGTGTTTCCCGAATCGGTCCTGCTCATAATGTAGAGGTTTCCCAGATATCCTGAATTAGCGTTGAAGCACATATCAATCGGGTGTCCTTCTACATAAACCTGAGCAGTGAGCTCAGGATCAACATAACCCTGAATAAAATATACATACCCATTCGCACTGGCCCACTCGGGACAGCATATCATATAAACCGAATCTGCGTTCATCGGAATGACCCTGGAACATGGAGAACCGGTAGAGACTTCCAGAAGCCTTGCGGTTTCTGAGATGTCAAGCCATATGCCGTATATTGACCCGAGATCATCCGAGCAGACCGCTACGATATGACGTCCGCTCGTCCGGTGAATCATTATGTCGGCAAGAGGATGCATGGTGTTGGTGGTAAAACCTGTATGATTATTGCTTGTCCATATTTCACCAATACAATCCTCTTCGGTATCGGTGAAGTAGATTCTGCCCAGAATTGAAGACGCGCAGATTGCGCCCGGTCTCGATCCCGGGGAAAACTGATCCTCTACCGAATTAGTGGAAAGATCCACCTCGATTACCTGTGATCCCGGACCCAGCACGTAAAGATTTCCATTATTAACTATTGCCGCATCACCGTAGCCTGTTCCGGAGCTTCCTCCAATGGTATACGAGGTATCAACAGTCATTTCCTCTGAATCTATTCTGTAGAGAGTTCCATCAGCGGTTAGCAGGATGAGATCAAGTGACCCGCAGGAAAGGAGGGTTCGCCCCTGTGGCAGCCCTTCCATGCATCTTTCCACCTGGAAATCGGAGGAGCGGATGAATGTGAGGCAGGACTGATCATTGCTCTGGTACTCCATTACCTCATGACACCCGAGGACTGCAATCAGCAGTATCAGAAAGGGAATATAGATGGACTTCATTGATGATTCCTCCAAATTGCCTAGAAGTAAATATCAAGACTCAGCAGGAAATGCCTTGCCGGTGAATATGCCCCAGGATTACGTATAATACCTCCGGGGTCTCCTGTGTTCTGATAATAGACAGTATCGAATATCCTGTCCAGATTACTCCTGTTTAACAGGTTGTAGATGGTTATATTGGCCCTGAATTCCAAAGGATTAAACCAAAAACGGCGTGATAGCCTTACATCGGTCTGCATGGTCCAGGGGTAGCGCTCGGTGTTAACCTTGGGAATATCCGATGCCCCCGAGGGCGGAGAGTATGGAAAACCGCTTCCGTAAGTCCAGTCAACGGACAGTTCCATGCCCTCAAGGGGATATATACCGTAAATCAGGGGTCCGCTTCCCCTGGGAACCGCGTAATTCAGATGTGCTGCAGCGACATGCTGCTGGTCCCAGTCAAGGTAGTTGTCCTCCGTAGGAGGAATGGTATCTCCCTGTGTGGAATACTCGTACTGGGAAGTAGCCGACGAGTACTTTCCCTTGGCAACAGAGTATGTGTAGTTGATACTTCCAGACAGATAATCTCCCGGAAGTCTCAGGAAAGTAATCTCCATGCCGCGGACCGAACCATGGCTTTCATCGTTGCTGTACTGGAAGTAATCTCCGAAGCTGGCATCGAAATGGCTTGATGTTCTCACGAGCCCGGTAATATCCTTGTAGAATCCTGATACAGCCATTGAGGCACGGTTTGAGAAACGGTGCCTCAGACCCGCTTCATAGCTTATGGTCCGCTGAGCATCAAGATCCGGATTTCCCACGATGGTGGTGGTTTCAGATACGTTGTAATCTGTTCCAAAGTACATCTGATTCATATTGGGCATCTGGAAATAATGACCGTACGTACAGAAGAAAACATCCCTGTCCGATACGGGATTTGTCATTCCTATCCGGGGGCTAAACTGATACTTCGCCGAGACGACATGAAGCTCGTAATCATCAGGGGAAATCATCTCAGCATTAGGTTCGAAATAATCAAAGCGGAGACCGGTATTGAACACAAAACCACCGGAAAAACGGGAAGATATCTCCGCATAGACACTTCCGGAAAATGGATACGCTTTCCAGAGGCTTGCGTACGTTGTAAGCCAGTTCTCAATGTAGGCGCTGTAGTCGTAAAGGTCGTAATAGTTGGCTTCGAGTCCTGTACTCAGTTCCATAATAGTATTCAGCTTGCTTGTATAATCAAGCTTACCGGTTGTAACGTAATTGCTTGATTCCAGCCATACATCGGGATGGATACCTGAATGGTAGAATCCTGTTGAATCGATTACTCTCGGTTCAATTGCTGAAAAGAAGATCCAGTCGGAGGGTGAAAACCCCTCACCGAGATATCCGCCGTCTTCAGTTCTGATTCGCTGCCACTGGCAGAAACGGTTCCAGCTGACTTTAATATCAATAAACGATCTTTCCCCGAGCATTTGAGTAAGACCTGTTGTAACACCGTAATCCTCTTCGAACCTGATGGGAATTGCGTAGTCGGGATTGCGTGCCAAATAGGGTTCTTCATCGATGTATACTGGATGATCGTATAGGGACCACGCCCACTCATCCCAACCGTTCTGCCTGTAGTAGTAATGGCAGTTAACCCATATCCTTGTTCCACCGGTGGGCCGCCAGGTAATCTTACCGCTTCCGGTGATAAGATTCTGCCAGTTGTTCTCCCAGTTACCACGACTATCCTCGAGGTTGAAACCGCTACGAATCCATTCGCACGCTCCGAAGAATCTCACTTCACCCGGCAGTTCGATCCCTATAGCTGGTAGAAGGTAACTTGTTATGGGTTCCGGCCCGCCGAATGCCAGTTCGCAGTTAATGCAGTCGCTTCGATAGTTGTCATTCTCGGAAGGTTCCGAGTAATTACGGGATTCGTTCTCGTAACCGAATACCGTCATGTCACCGTGGCGGATGTGAAACTCTCCCTCGTATTTGGAACCACCTTCCTTTGTGACCAGATTAACTACCCCGGACATTACATTGCCATAACGGGCGCTGAGTCCGCCGGTAGTTATAGAGGCCTCGGAAAGGGCAGAAAGGGGAACGCTTGAAACAAAGGCATTTGTCACGGGAGAACGCATGGAAACACCGTCAAGAAGGAAAGCAATCTCGCCGGATCTCCCCCCCCTGACATGAATCTCCCCTCCCTGTGCCGTAATCCCAGGTTGCCTCTGGACAATATCCAGCACACCGGCTACAGGCATTGTTTCAATTTCCTCGCGGTCTATGACATGTATAGTGGATGGAACGTTCTCAAGTATCAGGCTCCTCTGATCGCTCACATGAATTACCGTTTCTCCTGAAGTTGACTCCTCCAGAATAAAATCAATCTGTGTTATCTGGTCAGATACTACAGTCACACCCTCTTTGGCTACGGAACCCATCCCCACCATTCTCGCGGTAACTGTGTACGTTCCGGGAGAAAGACGGGGAATGTAGTATTCACCATTCGCATCCGTCATTGAGCCGAAGGGAGTATCTTCAATCATTATACTTGCCCCCACCAGCACATTTCCCGAACTATTGCTGACAAATCCGGCAACAGTGCCTGTAGTGGCAGCTGAAGTTATTCCGCAGATCAGCAGAAGGCAGAAAATTACAGGAAGAAACATTACCGGGCGCCTGCAATAGAAGTTATTCTCAAATCGATTTTCATACATAAGATTACCGACCCTTTAGAGTTACAATGACCATGATTTTCCATTCGTGGAATTCCATAAAGCCGAGAATAGAGTTACAAGAACTTACACCAGTTAACCACCTCTGTCCAGAGCATACCAGTATTCTGATGCCTGAAAATTAATTGAATATTTACAGTAATCCCTCAAAACCCAGTCTCCAGAGGAATATATCCGCTTCCTCCTTTCCCGGCTGAATTTCAGTACCTGTTACAATAATTTGACCTGATTCTGTCAGAAATACCGAATGAGTCTTCTGATCACCTTCCGCAGAAAGCTCCGTACCGATGATTCGACTCCCGTCATTACTCATAATTACCAACAGAACGTCAGTATCCACCAACTCAAGAGAAAAATCCCCTTCCTCGCCTGTCCAGCCGGTGATGAGAAAATGATCCTGCGGTGTAATCCTGGCGGAAAGGAAAGAAGTATGGTCAAGGTACCAGTCGATTCTCCTCCAGAGTTCTTCGCCCGATGAATCCAGGCATGCGGTGAATCCCCTGAAAGCCATATGTCTCATATCGTCAACAGTACCTGTACACAGTATGCTTCCATCATTCAACTCAAGGAAGCCGGATAAACCGGCGATGAACTCGCAATCCACCTGCAGTGGTTTATGCCAGAGAATCTGTCCATCACTTCCCAGCCTGCAGATCGGAATAGACGATGACTGAAAACAATCCAGATCGAATGACAGTAAGCATCCACCATCACTCATACTCTCCAGGCTTGCCCGGGTAAACTGCTTCTCGGAATTCTCAACCAAAGGAGTTTCCCAGAGAATTGTGCCATCATACCCTAGCTTTATAACAAACAGCGTATGACCATCCTCTGGTGTCCATCGGGTTCCGGCTGCCAGAAGCCGACCTTCAGAACATTTTTCAAGAGATAGCAGGGTTAGAATCTCATCAGGACTGATTTCCACTGGAAGAACAGTGTCCCTGTTGTTATCAGGATTCAAAAGATCAATCGCGAATATATCTGGAAAAGAACCCGGCGTATGTCCTCCCTCGATAATCAACAGTAATCCGGATTCCAGAAAAACACCGCTGATCCAGTCTACAGGATTATTCTCCCGGATACAGAGCTCCTCCCGGTCAATTGGAATCCCAGAATAATCGATGGTGAGAACCCAGAAATCGGTACTGTCACCTGAAACTGTATAACCGAAGCAACTGGTAACTCCATCAGCTTCAGAGAACGTCACATCGATCAGATGGTCATCACCGATATACTCCATCACTTCGTAAATACCTGAATCGAACACATTATCAGGTATGTCCGCCAGAACAGTGTATATAGAAATAAGTGTAAGCAGAATCAGAAATACGAATGTCATGATGTATCACTCCTTTTCCATCTTATCAGACAGTTTCAATCTCCCCTTCAACACGACAGATAAAGCGTTCCTTCAATTGAGATATCTTCAGGCTGCCGCAATGAATTGCAGCTGTCTGCATTCGATGCCTTCCTCAGTTCTGCAGTACCT
>DAOWFD010000138.1 GCA_030638185.1 Candidatus Aegiribacteria sp. | reverse complement strand
CATAAAAGAACGTCCGTTAATTGCTATTTCATTTGATGTGGAGGAATGGTTCCAGACCTATGCGGCCAGAAAGTGGTACCCCAGCGAAAAATGGGATCAGTTGAACAGCAGAATAGAGTGTATCCTCGATAAAATCCTTAAGATTCTTGATGATCACAAAGCCAGAGCCACTTTTTTCTTTCTTGGATGGATTGTTGAGCGTCATCCTGAACTCGTGCACAGAATTCTGAAAAATGGTCATGAGATAGGTTACCACGGTTACAATCATGTTGAACTTACTTCACTGACAAGAGAGGATTTCAGCAGAAACCTTGATCGGTTCTTCAACCTTATTGATTCCCATTCAATTCCAGCTCCTGTAGGGTTCAGAGCTCCCAGCTTCTCAATGAAAAAACATACTTCCTGGGCGGTTGATGAAATAGTCGCACGTGGTTTCGAATATGACAGCAGCATATATCCCATGTTCAAGCTGCGTTATGGAATACCGGAAGCTCCTCAAAAACCCTTCACCCTTAAAGGAGAAAAAAACTCTATCATTGAACTGCCCCTTGCGTCATTTTCAATCGCTGGGTTGAAGATACCTGTGGCTGGTGGGGCATATCTAAGATTCTATCCCGGGTTATTACATCGATTCTTACTCCGATCTGTAACGAGATCTAAAATAACTCCTGTTCTGTATTTTCATCCATGGGAAATCGATTCAATGAATATCTCCGGCAGAATGAACTTATTTCAGAGGATAAGGCAACATCACAATTCCGGTCTGAACACCGTTTCAAAACTGCATAAAATACTTAAACACTATAGAGGCATTACGTTAAGAGAACTTGCAGAAGAAATGAAGAACAGAGATCTGGTAAATTTCAGCCTGTGAAAAACCGCCCGAAGTTATTAACCTCAGGCGGCATTATCATCTTGAATACTTAATCCGTTTTATGGAACTTCTATCGCTCCTACGGGGCAGGCGGGAACACAAGCGCCGCAGTCGATACATGTATCAGGGTCAATTGAGTATTTCTCTCCTTCGCTTATCGCGTCAACTGGACATTCGGGTTTGCATGCTCCGCATGCAATACACTCATCGTTAATTTTGTGTGCCATTCGCACTCCTTCCATTTCTACTGATAGATCATGAATATTCAAGACTACATTTCAGCGAGTATATGCACTGTATTGATAATGGTCAACATTTCTGTAGTCATCTTCTCGCAACGGATTTGATAAGAATAAGAATCCTGTCAAGTTCATCAAGGCTGTGATAACTTATCTCTATTTTTCCTGTATTCCCTTTTCCCTTTATCCTGACCTTTGTTTTCAAAATTCTCTGCAGCATATCCTGAAGCTTTCCTATTTCAGCGGTTTCCGTCGCGGTAGATCTTTTAATACTTTTCCTTCCCGCCGAATTAAGCTTTCGAACCCTAGCTTCAAGCTCCCTTACAGATATACGTCGCTTAACAGCGTTCAATGCCATCATAGATATAAGGGTTTTATTTTCCAGCCCCAGTAATGCCCTTCCGTGACCCATGCTCAGTTGACCTGTTCTGAGAATATCGATTACCTTTTCCGGAAGATCAAGAAGTCTCTGAAAATTCGCTACTGATGAACGACTAATTCCTACTTTTTCACCCATTTGCTCCTGCGTCAGGCCGAATTCCGAAGAAAGTCTTTGAAATGCCTCTGCCTTTTCAACAGGACCAAGATCCTTTCGCTGTATATTTTCCACCAGAGCCAGGGCAAGCATCTGCTGATCGTTGGCGTCCCTGACAACTACAGGCACCTTCTTAATACCTGCTTCATGCGCTGCCCTCAAGCGCCTCTCTCCAGCAATAAGCTCGTACCGTCTGCCAGCCCTTCTTATCACAAGTGGCTGAAGTATGCCATTAGAAATAATAGATCTCGCCAGGGATACTATTTCTTCTTCCTTCCATTCTTTCCTGGGTTGGAAGGGATTTGGATCAATTAGCTCTATATCAACTTCCCGGGGACTCAGTTTGTCATCATCAATGATACCAGGAAATATCTCTTCCATACCCTTTCCCAGCGCTTTTCTCTTTCTTTTTGTCATCTATTCATCACCTCCCTGGCCAGATCAAGATAACTTATGGCTCCCTTCGACTTAGCGTCATACATGACCACAGGAATACCATAACTAGGTGCTTCACTAAGTTTTACATTTCTTGGAATATAAGTATTGTAAAGAGTTGATCCCATGAATTCTCTAACTTCCTCCTCAACATCTCGGCTGAGTATAAGCCTTCTGTCGAACATCGTAAGAACAACACCGTTTATCTTTAATCTTGGGTTCCAGAGCTGCCTTATATTCCTCACTGTATCCATCAGGTGTGAAAGGCCTTCAAGGGCGTAGTATTCGCTTTGAAGAGTTACAAGTACTTCATTCGACGCAACCAGGGCGTTTATCGTAAGTAATCCCAGAGAAGGCGGGCAATCGATCAGCACATAGTCAAAACTGCCAGTACTATCCTCGAGCGCTTCCTTAAGCAGATATTCCCTGTATTCAGCGCCGGCGAGTTCTATTTCAAGGCCGGAAAGGCTTCTGGATCCGGGAACCAACATAAGCCCATCAACTCCCGTTGGTTCAAGAACTTCTTCCAGGCTGTTTTCTCCGAGTATCAGTGTGCTGATATTGTTTCCGCTTGTTTCACGAATCCCAAGTCCGGCAGTGGCATTCACCTGTGGGTCAAAGTCTATAAGAAGAACATCGCAGTCGTTCATGGCCAGGCTTGCACCGAGGTTGATGACTGTGGTCGTTTTTCCAACACCACCCTTCTGGTTCGCAACTGCTATTATCCTGTTCTCCGTCATAAAATTCCTTTAATAAAGCATGTATTGAATGTGTGTGAACATATAATAAGTTATCGTTAAAGATAAATATTATCCATGTCTGGGCCGGATCAGGCGGTAATCCGAATCAGACTCGATACTGCACCAGAATACCACTGCGGTCAAGCGGCGGACAACGGAGTTCTACGTAGTTTTCAAATTCTTCATTCTCAGAAATTTCCGGCTGCCTGTATACAAGCATCGAACCCTTTCCGGAAACTGTACTGATTTTTGTTATTAACGAAGCAGGGGGAGCTACCGATCTTGCGACGAACTGCTTTACTCCTTCTTCAGGTTTGAAGTCTTCAATTCTTAGCTGTACAGTTATGCAGTTTTCAAGACCAAGTTCCGATGCAGCACAGTCAAGAAAAAGATATCTTTTTCTCCTTGGCTCAAGAAGGATCATACGAAACCCCATAATCGCCAGAACCATCCCGGGAAAACCGTTACCACTTCCGATATCAACCACGGTTCTATCCTTATCAACTAGAAAAGCATATTGAACGGATTCCAGGAAGTGCCTTCTCCAGAGCCTGGTCCTTTCCCCGGACCCTATTAGATTCGTTCTTACGGATTTATCCAGAAGAATACAGGCGAATTCCCCAAAAAGCTCCAGCTGCCTTTCATCAACATCAGCACCAAGTTCTTCAAGATCATCAATCATTGCGTTCCAGGGGGGGAATGAAAGGGGAAAAGGCTTCATCTACATTTCACCAGCTCTTGAATTGTTCCACGTGGAACGCTTCCTACCCAGATATATCAGAAGCCCCTGAAGATCAGTGGGTCTTATTCCCGGTATTCTCTCTGCCCTTGCGAGTGTTTCGGGTCTTTCCCTTTCCAGAACTTCCCTCGCCTCCCAGCAGATTTCATCTATCTCCATGTAAGAGTTTATCTCCCTCAGACTTATCTTCTCCAGATTTCTTCTGGATTCATTCTTCCTGAGGTTCCTTTCAATATATCCACTGTACTTCTCATCCAGAAGTACTGACATTAAAATTTTCTCTTCACTGTCTACAAGCGCATCTGATACGGTAATAATCTTACCAACACTCATTTCAGGCCTTCGGCACCATTTCGATAGCCTGACACCATCAACCGTCTCGTTCTCTAGAATATATTTTATTCTCTCGGCTTCTTTCATGTTTCCGGTCAGAAGTTCCTTCTTTTCATCAGACATTATATCGAACCTGTCTCCTGTAAGGTAAAGCCTTCTATCGGCATTATCCTGTCTTAAATGCAGCCTGTTCTCAGCCCTTGAGGAGAACATTCTGTATGGTTCGTCTGCTCCCTTACTTACGATATCATCAATCATTACTCCAATATATGAATTCATTCTCGACAGGCTTAGCGGTTCAAGACACTTTGCAACTCTACCGGCGTTCGCACCTGCAACCAATCCAAGTCCTGCGGCCTCTTCGTATCCGGATGTTCCGCATATCTGTCCTGCCACGAACACATTTTCAGATCTTCTCAACCTCAGTGTGTCATCGATTTCTGTGTAGTGAAAGTACGAGTACTCTACAGCATATCCGTAATCAGCTATTTCAGCCTTTCCAAAACCTTGAAGCGATCTCACCATTTTTTCCTGTGCTTCCCTTGGAAGACTGCTTGAAAGTCCGTTCAGGTAGAAGTATCTTGACCTGTAGCCCATGGGCTCAACGTAGATTTTATGACTTATTCTCTCGGGGAATTTAACAACCTTATCTTCGTAACTCGGACAGTACCTTGGCCCAGTTCCCTCTATCCTTCCAGCCATTAGTGGTGAAAGATGAAGGTTTTCCTTAGCGATCTCCATTGTTTTTCTATTGGTGTAAGTTATGTAACACACTACTTCTTTTTCACAGATCATTTGTTTTTCGTAACTGAAATTGAAATTTGTCTTTTCGGACGTCTGCACCTCAAGTTCTTCTGTATTCACCGTTTTTCTTACGATCCTGGATGGTGTACCTGTTTTGAAACGTTCCACGTGAAACATTCTTTTTACAATATCCTTTTCCAATAAATCAGCAGAAATGTCTCCTATTCGCCCGCCTTTCCATTTTTCATCTCCCCTGTATAGCATTCCCTTCAGAAACGTTCCAGTTGCCAGTACTACCGCTTTCCCCTTTACGCAACCTCTTCCCCTGCATCTTACTCCTTTTACCTTTTCAGTTAAGCCTTCGAGACCTGTTACTTCATCCTCCAGAATCTCTACTCCTCTATTTCCTATGTATGACTGTTGTGCACTCGCATACTCCGCTGCATCTGACTGAACCCTTGGTCCCCAAACAGCCGGTCCTTTGCTTCTGTTAAGCATTCTGAAATGCAGTCTTGTAGCATCTGCCGTCCTGGCCATTGATCCATCAAGGGCATCAATTTCACGGACAATAGTCCCCTTCGCAATTCCACCTATTGCAGGATTGCATGACATCTCACCAATACGGTTTCTCTTCGCTGATATCAGAACGACGCTGCATCCTTTCCTCCTGGCCGCAAGCGCCGCTTCTATTCCTGCATGTCCTCCTCCTACAACTATTACATCCCATTCATCTTTCATTTTCCAACACACATACTGTTCAGAGCTCTTTCGACACTCAAATGTATGTTTTCTCCCTTACCTATAATTCTCCTAGCTTCTATCTCTGCTTCGTTTATATGTTCTGCTGCCAGGTCATACTCCTGGGAAGAAATAAATTTGTAGGATTTTTTAATACTCTCTTCTATTCTTTCCGCTGCACCTGATAGAGACATGCTTCCGGGAACCCTTGATATTATATCCCTTAGATTCTCCAGACCCTCTCCCGATACCGAAGATATATTCAGAATCTGTTTCATCTCCATTTCGTCCTTCAGATCACTCTTTGCAGCTATCTCTATTACCTCGCCAACTCTTTTCTTTACCTCATCGGCTGGGGGTATCCTTCCGCCAACCGACATCCATATTACCCTATCCTTTTCATCAAGTCCTCTGATTACTGCTTCAGATGCTTTCCTGTCCAATCCTATGCCATTGGAGCCGGCAGTATCACAAATTTGAATTCTTCTTCCTCTTACTTCCATAAAACAGGTTGAACCATCACGTGTAGTCCCTGGTTCATCCGATACGAGGGCTCCTTGCTTCCCGGTCAAAACATTGAAAAGTGTGGATTTTCCCGAGTTTGTCGGACCCATTATCATGACTCTACAGCTCTTTTCAATAGAAGCAGCTTTTCTTCTGAAATCCTTTGCCCTTGCCATCAGTTCGCAGAAAACACTCCGTATATGCTTACCATCTCCGTCCAGATGTATTTCATCGAATTCAATGTTACCTTCTACGATTTCCCTTGCAGTTTCTATTTTGTTCAATAGTTTCATGCAGCTTTCTTCTGTTTCACCATTAAACACCTTTTTACTCTTCTCCGTATCCCATAATGCTGCAAGTGTAATGATCTGAACCGCATTCATCTTTCCATTACCGAGTGCTCTTCTTGCGAATTCACCAGGTTCGGCTCTTCTTGCTCCCTGTCTTATCAGCATTTCCATTATTGTCCTGGTTGCCTGAGGAATTCCGTGACAGATGATCTCCACCATTTCCTCACCGGTAAAACTTTTTCCTTCAGGCCATGAAACAGCTACAACCTCGTCAACCGTTCTGCCTTTCTCAGAAATTCTTCCTACTTTCCTCCGCATTCCTCTCAGACGGTTCTTTTCAAGGGACATGATATTTTCCAACAGTCCGAAAGATCCTTTTCCACTCACTCTTATGATCGAAAGAGCGGATGTTCCCTCCGGTGTCGCAACTGCACAGATAATTTCAGGTGATATTGAATTCATGTCTTATTAACATACCGTTCTGAAAGCTTCAGTTCTTGACTGTCTCAAGCTTCTTCTTGATAAACTGCTGCTGCCATATAGTCAGCAGACTGTTCGAGAACCAGTACATGGTAAGCCCTGCCGGGAATCTCATGAAGAGGAATGTCATGAATATCGGCATCATGTACATCATGCCCTTCTGGTTCTGATCTGTCATGGTCATTTTCTGCTGCAGGAACATCGCTATCCCCATAAGAACAGCAAGCAGACCTATACCATGAAGCCCTATCACCGGAGACTGGAATGGAATCAGTATTTCCGGTTTTGACAGATCCTTTATCCATAGTATGAACGGTGCTCCCCTGAGCTGTACTGAATTTGCCAGAACACGATACAGGGCAAAGAATACAGGCATCTGCATTATAAGCGGAAGGCATCCTCCCAGCGGGTTCACTCCCTCTTCTCTGTACAGTTTCTGCATTGCGCTCTGCAGTGCCTTCGGATCTTTCTTGTACTTCTCCTGAAGCTCCTTCATTTTCGGCTGTACCTGTTTGAGCATAGCCATCGATTTGAAACTCTTTGTTGTCAGCGGCATGAGAACGAGTTTAAGCACTATTGCCAGCAGTACAATCTTGATTCCCCAGTTGCTGACGAACGAAAGTATTGATGTACAGAACCAGAAAAGCAGTCTTCCTATATCTCTTATTATCGGCCATCCAAAGTCTACCAGTCTGCTCGTGTCCCTTCCAAGTGACCTCAGCCTTCCGTAATCAAGGGGGCCTGCGTATACGAATATCCTGTTATCCTGTAATCCTATTGATGGTGATTTGTCTTCTTCCGATGCAAACAGGTATCCATACGCTCTTTCATATGATTGCGGCATCATTATAATCGCGAAGTACTGTGATCTCGCTGCTATCCACTCTACATTACCTACCTGGACATCTCCTGTGATATCATTTGAATTTCTGTTCTTAACCTTTTCTGCGTTCCACTGCGCCTTGAAGTATCTTGAGGGATTGGAATTTGTCTCACTTACCGGCAGTATTCCTCCGTTCAGAACTGCTATTTCATCAAACCCATCTGTTTCATAAAGGAAACCGTACCTCCCAGGCGTAAATGTATATGTGATCTCTCCACCACCTGAAGGATCATGTAGAACCAGCGTCTGTGGGATTTCATCGATGATAATTGTGTCCTCCGATGATGTTTCGTAGTTCCTACTATTCTGAGTCCAGTTGTTTCCATCGAAGTTTATACATTCTCCGTTTCCGGCACCCGGCATATCTTCATATTGCGGCAGTTTCCATCCAATTACTGTTCCACCTGCTGTTGAAATATCCGCCTCAACTATTACTTCACAACCATCATATACTATTACCTTAATTACTCTTTCTTCAGGTAATATTTCTTCTACATCTATATTATGTACTTTTTCAGAAATTATTTCTGTGCTTTCTTTTCCAACAGATGCAGAATCCTCAACTGCCGGTATTTGTTCCTGCTGTACATATTCTATTGACTGCTGTGTATCTTGTGTGCTGTCAGACTGTGCAGATCTCCCCATGAACTGCCAGCTGATAAACAGGACCGCTGCCATTAAAGCAGCAGCCAGAAGGAGCCTTTTTTGATCACTCATTTACGGTTCTCCCATTTGTCCGGAACAGGATCGTATCCGCCTTCTCTGAATGGATGGCATCGGAGCAATCGTAACGCTGCTAGTCTCATTCCTCTGATGACTCCGTACCTCCTTATAGCGGTTTCCGCATAAATACTGCATGTTGGATTATATATGCAGCTCGATGGAAACACCGGCGATATGAATCTCCTGTATCCTTTGATTGTACCTATGAGTAAAGACTCTGTCGCTTTTTTTATTCTGCAGCCTTCTTTACTCATCGATGTTTTCTTTTCATCAGGTATCGTTTTCGATGATTGACATCATCTTCTCAAAATCCTCACGGATATCTATCCATCTTGTGTCCCGCAGTTTCCCAGCTGGTAATATAACTATATCCGCGCCTACCCTTTTACTGTTTATCCCGGTCAGTTGTTTAATTCTTCTTCTCATAAGATTTCTTTTTACTGCGTTTCCACTTTTTGCGGAAAGTGAAAACCCCAGGCGTATATTGCCCAGGGTATTCTTTATGTACACTGCCCTGAATGATACACCCCTGAAGGCTATACCTTTCCTTAAAACTCTTCTGAACTGGTGACCTTTCTTCAGGGTTCTCTCTATCCGTATCAGGGAATCAATTTCTTTCTTCCCTTTCTCCTTCTGGCATTGATCGTTCTTCTGCCGCTCTTCGTCGACATTCTTTTCCGGAATCCATGTCTTCTTGCCTTTGACAGGTTGCTTGGCTGAAAGGTTCTTTTCATTAATCATCACTCTTTCCTGAAAACTCGCCTTGACGGCGGCGTGATTACTGCATCAGTTTCAACAGTCAGGTAAATATCTATCTCTAGGAGTTAACGATTGTGAAAGTTAGCCAATATAATCATTTATGTCAAGTATTTGGGACTACTCCATGTACGCTCCCCAAGGTTTTCAACAGTGAGTATACACTTGAAGTTCAGTTTTTCTTTAAGTTATTATATTTCATTAAGTTATCTTATATTGTAATTGTTTATATCCCTGTGGATAAACATCGTTGTTTACTGCATACTATTGCTTTAGGCATTAGCCATTGATTGGAACACCTATGGAACTTTTCGATCCTTCATTCTTGTGGAACCGCTGCCTTCAAGAGGCAGAAAATAGACTTGAATCAACCGAATTCGAAGCATGGTTGAAGAACTCAACCTACGAAGACATCAACGGAACAAGGCTTGTTATAAGATTTAGAAACTCTTTTGTCGCAGGACATGTTAAATCACGCTTCGGGAATATGCTTGAGGATATTATCCGCAATGTTTCCGGAAGGAGCGAACTTGCTCTTCAGTTTATAGGTGACCCTGCCGAACCCGGCCCCTCCGTCGTTGAAAGACTTGCTCCCAGCAGGGAACCTTCTTCTTCCGATTACACTTTTCTCCGCTCAAACTATACATTCGAGCATTTCGTCGTTGGACCCAGCAACCAGCTCGCCCACGCTGGCGCTCTTGCTGTCAGCCGCGAAATAGGTTCTACAAATTACAACCCTTTATTCATTTACGGAGGAGTCGGTCTTGGTAAAACTCACCTTATCCAGGCTATAGCGCATTACCTTAGACAGGATGGCTCAAAGAGAACTTTCAGATATATTTCTACGGAACTTCTTGTTGAAACCTTTATCAAATGTGTACTGCAGAATGACTATACTACCTTCCGGAAGCTTTTTCATGGTATCGACTACTTCCTCATGGATGATATACAGTTCCTTAAAGGCAAAGTTGAAACTCAGGAGGCGTTCTTCCATCGTTTCAACGAGCTTCACCAGCATGGAAAACAAATTGTCCTCACCTCCGACAGACCACCACATGAACTTCCCGGTCTACCTGAAAGACTGATCAGCCGTTTCCAGTCAGGACTTGTAGCCGATATTAAGCCTCCCGAATATGAAACCCGTCTCGCTATTCTCCAGCTTCTTGTAAGAGACGAAGAACTTGAAGTGAGCCTTGATGTGCTTGACTTTATCGCATCTTCTATTAGGAAGAACGTAAGGCAGCTTTCAGGTGTAATTCATAGACTCGCTGCAATGTCAAGACTTAATGGATGCACGATAGACATGAATCTCGCTCAGAAGGAAATCCGTTCATCTCTCGGTACTATTTCAAGAAGATTAACTCCTGGTAATATCGCTTCTATTGTTGCCGAGTGCTTTGATGTTTCTCCCAGTCAGCTGAAGGGAAAACAGAGGAAACGCAGTATTCTTGTCCCAAGACAGGTCGCCATGTCACTTATTCGTGAACTTACTTCAATTTCCCTTATGGATATTGGTTCTTTCTTCTCGGGAAGAGACCATTCCACTGTCCTTAATTCTATATACAGGATTGAAGAACTCAAGGAAAAAGACCCGGAACTTGAAAAAAAGATCAATGAGATCAGACAAAAACTTATTTCCATTTGACAACGTTATTACCGTACCTGTAAGTTGTACATAACTATTTGTTTATAAATGTGTTTAATCTTCTTCTGTGGAAAAGTCTTATTTCATTATCTGGTTATCAACAATTCTTCCACACGAACAAATTACTTATATCTTTTTCACATGTGACATGTCCACATATCCACATGTATAATAACTATCATTATTGTTCTAAAATTATTGTATTTATAAAGCTGGAGGAAATCCCATGATTAAACTTCTTGTAAACCATTCAGACTTGCTTAAAGGTCTTAATTGTGTTGCCTCTGCCCTCCCTACGAGAAGTAGTCTTCCTTATCTCACCAATGTTCTTCTTGAAACTGAAGGAGAAACTCTTCGATTATCAGCAACAGATCTGGATACCACAGTTATTACTACAATTCCGGCATCTATAACTACCTCCGGATCGATAACACTTCCAGGGAAGAAGTTGCACGAGATAATTCGTGAGCTGTCTGAAGAAGAAGTTCGATTGAGCGGAACGGGTAACAGGATAACAATAAGTTGTGGAAATGGTTCTTTCACACTGAGCGGTAACTCCAGCGATCAATTTCCATCACTTCCATCAAAAAGTGGTGTTGAACCTGCTTCGGTTCCTGTTGATGTCTTTTCTGACGCGATAAGAAAAACCTCATATGCGGTTGCACGTGATGATTACAGAGCAACGCTGAATGGAGCACTTCTTGATATCGGTGAGAACGGATTTGAAATGGTTGCTACCGATGGTCACAGGCTTAGCTGTATTACTCTTGGCAGTATATCTACACCTGTTAATATTCATGCTCTTGTTACACAGAAAGCATTGAACCTGTTCGCAAAATTATCTTCTAAAGGTGAAGTTCTTATAAGATTTAAAGGATCACAAATATCTTTTGAATTCGGCAATACAGTAATTTTCAGCAGAACTATAGATGGAGAATATCCTCCATACAGGAAGATCATTCCGCAGGATAATGACTGTATTCTTTCTACAGACAGAGAAGATCTGCTATCCGTTCTTCGAAGGGTTAAGACGATGGCAAATCCTACTACTCATCAGATAAAATTCTCACTTGAAAATGACAAAGTTCTTGTCCATTCGGAAAGCGCTGATGCCGGAGATGCACAGGAGAGCCTTGTAGCTGATTATCAAGGCAATCCATTCCAAATCGGGTTCAATGGTAATTTTCTCATGGAAATACTTCGAAACATAAGCTGTGAAAGAATTGTAATGAAGATGAAGGACAGTAATACAGCTGTGGTAATTACGGATGAAGAGGAAACGGACGATTCCGATTCCTACCTTGCACTCATCATGCCTGTGAAGTTGTCAAAGGTAATAGAAGAGTAGCATCTGGATAACAGTGAGGAAGATCGACAGCCTTATACTCGATGTTCTTGACAATTTTCAGCCGGACGTACACCAGAAAAGGAACAGGGTTATAATGCTGTGGAAAAACATCGTTGGAAAAGAACTTGCCGCTTTTGCAAGGCCGGTGGGTTTCGATGGCTCAATACTCCTGCTTAGAATAATTCACCCTGCAGCATCAATGGAGATCAGATTGAGAAAAAATGAAATACTACTCAAATTAAATTCAGTATGGAATGAAGAACTTTTTACAGATCTCAAAACAGTATAATAACGAGTAAAGGTGAAAGGCAAATAGTTTGACCGGGAATAACAAAAACTATGACGCGGACTCGATCAAAGTTCTCAAGGGGCTTGAACATGTCAGAAAAAGGCCGAGTATGTATATCGGTTCAACGTCACAGACAGGCCTTCACCACCTGGTCTGGGAGGTAGTGGATAACAGTATTGACGAAGCTCAGTCAGGTTTCTGTACTTCGATAGATGTTATTCTTCACGACGACGGTTCTGTTTCCGTTAACGATAATGGTCGTGGAATACCGATTGAAATGCAT
>DAOWFD010000279.1 GCA_030638185.1 Candidatus Aegiribacteria sp. | reverse complement strand
GATAACCATCACTCTCGCTGTTGATACTTCATCTCCCTGCACAAGCTGGAGGAGATACATACCGGGAACAAGGTTTGAAACATCCCAGTTCAGTGACTGAGTGCCCGTGATCTCGCCCCTGAAAGGCGTATCCACTAGCCGCCCGGTCAGGTCGAAAACGTTAAGCTCGGAGGGGCCATAACCAGCGAGTGTTACAGCTGCAGTACTCCTCACGGGGTTTGCGATAAGGATCCCTGCATTCTGCGGAATAACATCGCCGGATTGATCTTCGATTCCCTCCACACCCCAGACAGCCATGTTGAGGGAAGGGTCTCCCATCAGATTGTAACCCTCGAAGTAGTAAGCCGTTCTTCCTCCACCGCTGTAATAATCATAAAAGTCAAGCTTGGCTCCATTGAGGAAGCCCATTGTCACATAGACATCCTCCCCCAGGAACCAGTGGTATTCACCTCTTTCCATTATGTCGTCCTCAGGCCAGTAAGTATTCGGTACCGACCCCCAGAACCAGAGACCTCCTTTGGAAGGAGTTCTGGTCCAGGTCTCGCACCAGGCCGAACTCGCTCCGGATCCATAGCTGCCGGTAAGACAGGCGTGGGAAAGAACTCCGGGGAACATCCCGTCGTTTGTCAGCTGAGCGAAATGGGTTGAGCTGAAATACATGTCGTCCCATGATGTAGGTGATCCGTGGCCGGAGAATGTGAGCATGGAAATGCCTCCATTGATAGAGGCTATGGCATCAGAAGCATTACTGCCGTACGTATGCGGGTAAATCTTGTCGTACGTGTAATCCATGGGATCAAGGTAAGTACTGATGCAGTAGTTGTGGGTACCTTCGGAGATGTTCCAGTAATCGTTACTGGCTATCCAGCATGTGTTCTGTACCCAGGAAGTGAATCCATTCACGTTCTGTTCGTAGTCTACAGGCCTGTTGGCCATTACCGCGATCTGTTCTTCTGTTCTTACAGAGAACCTTCCAATGAAGGCATCAGGAAGATAGCCTCCATCATCAAGACAAACGTAGTAGAGATCGGTAATACCACTGTACCTGGTAGCGATGTTTCCGGGAAGATACATCGTATCTCCTACCAGAAGTACATACTGAGGCGGATCAGACCAGTTCTCAATCGCGTCAAGGATATAGGCTTCTATTTCCTGGTATGTACTGCCCGTAGTACTCAGGTCAACGAGAGTCACCATGAAACCGAGGCTTTGCTTCCAGTCGATGAAATTGTCCAGATCGGTTCCCAGAAAATTTCCGTGGGTGATAATGAGGAAGGATGCAGGGTTGAATTTGCAGCCGACTTCGAAAAGACCGTAGTTGGAAAGCATGCTCGAGAGTATCTGCTCAAAAGGAGGAGCATAGTATCGAGCAGCCCTTGCATAGCTTTCTCCGAGATCGCCACCTTCGTACGAAAGTGTAATTGTTGCCTCAGAAAGGAGTTCACAGGAGTTGTCAGCAGGATTCCAGCGAAGAGGAAGAACCTCGACGAGAGCAAGATTGCGTCCGCGCATTTCTCCGGCATAGACTACTCTTACCCAGCTTTCCGGGAAAGACCTGCCGGAGCTGTAGACGCTTTCATCAAGTTCCATCGTGAAGTTCTCACGGGGTTCAGTCTTGGGTGCGGACAGAATTCCGGGCTCGATAGGCCATGGAGGTCCGTCCAGAGTGAGAATGGTTTCATTCGAGACGGAGAACTCTACTGTTGCGCCTACCGGAATCTCAAGCCAGGTTCTGTAAACAGGGACCCTTGGCATTGAGACATCGCTTATGGTCTCAGCTCCATCCATCGATATGACTGAATAATTGTCTCCCCTGATATTGATTACAGTGAAGTCAGGCTCGGGAGCAGCTGATTCAAGAATGATTCCATCTGTTGAGGATTCTATTGTAGATATACCGGAAGCCAAAACTGCTCCGGAGATGATTATCAAAAGGCAAAACGGTATTTTCATGCCTTTTCCCTTCGTTTTGAGTGAGTACATCTGGATTTGACTGAATCAATAACTAACCCTGAAAAACAACTATAGATATTGAAAATGGTTCCTCATGTAAAGCAAACATCACAGATAATAGAAAAGCGGGAGAGCCGGAACTCTCCCGCAGAAATGATCAGAATGTTTCAGGGTTACCTGATAACCATAACCCTTGCTGTCGATACTTCATTGCCCTGTACCAGCCGAAGGAAGTACATACCCGGTGTCAGTTCGGAAGTATTCCAGCTGAAGGATTCCGAGCCGGAAATGTCACCCTCGTAAGGTGTAGCGACAAGTCGTCCTGTCAGATCAAACACATGGAGTGTCGCAGGGCCGCTGGCTCTGAGAGTAACTACAGCTGAAGATCTTACCGGATTAGCGACAAGGATATTAGTATTTACACTGACATCGCTGCCGGACTGATCTTCGATTCCGGTTCCGCCCCAGACAGCCATCTGGACCGATGGGTCACCCATGAGGTTGTAACCCTCGAAGTAGTACTTGGATAGTCCGCCACCGCTGTAATAATTAAAGACAGCGATAAGTCCGCCGTCGCAGAATCCTTTTGCCCAGTAAATTCCATCTCCAAGGAACCATTCGTACTCACCTTTCTCCTGTATGTCATCCTCATCCCAGTAGGAAGAAGGAACTGAACCGAAGAACCATAGACCGCCTTTTCCGGGTGTTCTTGTCCAGGTCTCGCACCAGGCTGTGCCGTAAGCGTAATTGCCGGTCACGCAGGAATGAGAGAATACACCCGGAAGCATTGCGGCATTTGTCAGCTGCGCGAAATGGCCTGAGTTGAAGGACATGTCGCCCCAGCTTGTCTGGCTGCCATGCCCTGAGAAAGTGAGCATGGAAACGCCGCCGTTAATGGAGATGATTGCATCACCGGCATCACTGCCGTAAGTGACCGGGTAAATCTTGTCATATGTGTAGTTCAGAGGATCGAGAAAGTTCTCGATGCAGTAGTTGTGAGTACCCTCTGAAACGCCAGAATTATCAGAGCTGGCTATCCAGCAGGTATTCTGTACCCATGGAGTAGAACCGCTGACGTTCTGTTCGTAATCAATGACCCTATCGGCCATCAATACAGCCTGGCCAACCGAGGTTACGGAGAATCTGCCGATAAAGGCATCAGGGAGGTAACCTCCGTCAGGGAGGCAGACGTAGTAGAGATCGGTCACACCACTGTACGCGGTTGCCACGTTTCCGGGGAGGTAAGGAGTGTCGCCGACCAGCAGAACGTACTGAGGAGGGTCAGCCCAGTTCTCAATGGCATTAAGAATATATGCTTCAATATCCGCATAGGAGGTGCCGGTTACACTGAGATCAACCAGGGTTACATCAAAACCGAGGCTTTCCTTCCAGGTTACGAAATCGTCCATGCCTGTGGATACGAAATCCTCGTGGCCGATAATGAGATATGGTGCGGGTGGAGTATCACAGCCACCCTCGAATGTTCCGTAGTTTGAGGTTAAACTGGAGAGTATCTGTTCAAAAGGAGGTGCGTAGTATCGAGCTGCGCTGGCAAAGGTTGCTCCAAGATCGCCGCCTTCGTAAGAAAGTGTGATAGTAGCTTCAGAAAGCAGGTCACAGGAATTGTCAGCAGGGTTCCAGCGAAGAGGAAGAACTTCTACAAGGGCAAGATTACGTCCGCGCATCTGTCCGGCGTAGATGACTCTTACCCAGGTATCGGGGAAGGTTGTTCCACCGGAATAAACGCTTTCATCGAATTCCATTGTGAAGCTGTGGCGGGGATCGCTTTTCGATGCGGACATTATTCCCGGCTGAATGGGCCATTCAGGACCATCTACATTGAGAACGGTTTCACCCGTGATTTCGAATTCTACTGTTGCGCCAACAGGAATCTCGAGCCAGGTTCTGAAAACAGGTACTCTGGGCATCGAGAAATCGCTGATTGTTTCAGTGCCTTCCATCGCGACAGCTGAATAGTTGTTACCTCTGATATTCAGGGTCTTGAACTCTGGTTGAGAAGCGGTGAGTTCAAAGACAAGACCATCTGTGGATGACTCCATAATAGTAAGACCGGTTGCCATAGCTGCTCCTGTGATGAGCAGCAGAAGACAGAGAAGAGATTTCATGCCTTTCTCCTTTCGCACGGAGTTGGTTAGAATTGTAAGTATGGATATTAAATTACTTGCTTATCGATTGAACGTTAGAATACAGTTTTTAGTTCCCTGTGTAAAGGGTATGGTTTCATGTATATCCAACAACTGATACTTGTTCTCCTTAGCGTAATACGGTTTGATCCGTCTGATGGAATTTCGCTTGTTCTTTCAGGTGGAGGCGCCCGCGGTTTCGCTCATGTAGGTGTTCTTTTGGCTCTGGAAGAGGAAGGAGTCCTGGTTCGAGCTGTCACCGGTGCCAGTATGGGATCTCTTATTGGAGGGCTCTACTCCAGCGGATATTCTCCGTCCTTCATAGATTCGCTGGTCAGAAATACTGACTGGACCTGGCTGTTCTCCTCTGCACCGGACAGCAGGCTCACAATGCTGCCTCTGCGTCTATCTCGATCACATGATATCCTTACACTTCACTTAAAAGGATTTTCACCTGTCCTGCCCCGCAGCGCGTTTTCCACCCAGAGGGTTGCTTCCCTTCTATCATCTATTACCGGTCCGGTTCAGGTTAATCACGGAATGAACTTTGATTCTCTTCCTATTCCACTCAGACTTGTAGCCTTTGATCTGGTCAGCCGCTCCCGGATCGTTCATTCATCCGGAAATCTGTCGATATGCCAGCTCAGTTCAATGGCTGTTCCCGCTGTGTTTCCGGCTGTGAGAATGGGTGAAATGCTCCTTGTTGATGGAGGAGTCGGTGATAACATCCCGGTGGATGTCGCGAAAGATACATGGAAATATCGCGTACTTGCTGTGGATATTTCATCAGGAAGCCCTGAAATTCCTGAAAACCCGACAATGATTCAGGTTGGAAGCCTTACTTACAGTGCTCTATCACAGAGGGTGAACGATCTATACCGGGCAGAGCCGGATTTCTATTTCAGACCGGATCTCCACGGGGCAAAAAGCTACAGTTTCACAAGTGAAGCGGCTGACAGTCTTATAGATCTGGGTTACAACCAGATGCTCGCCTACCTGCGCGAGCATCCCGAAATACCCAGGAGACCGGAGCATTCTGGTTTCCGGGTTGATCCCAGGCCACACTACATGATAGCCAATGTGCAATTCACAGGCCTTGAAAAGGTATCAGACAGTGTTGTTCGTGATTGGTTCATACTTTCCAGGGGCGATGAAGCGTCTACTGACAAACTCAGGGAGGCCGCTGAGAAACTGTACGCGTCCGGGCTTTTCGACAGAGTTGATTACAGACTGGAACCTGCAGCTGATTCAGGATTTGTTGACGTAATCTATACGTTTACCGAGAGAGAACCTTCATCTGTTGGTATAGGTATCACATACTGTGATGAATTCGGATTAGATGCCAGGTTTACGTACAGACATCTGGATTTCCTGAAGGCGGGGAATCATTTCATTTTCAACATTGGAGGAGGGGACAGATATTCCTTTAGTGAGATCCGTCTGCTTGACCTTTCTTCGGGAAACCAGAGTTGGATTACCAGTTATTCAATTACTGCTCTGCAGATGAAAGCAAAATTCTTTGAAAGGGATAAAACCGTTTATGAAAGAGTGTTAACAATGGCTGAAGCAAGTGCTGCAAGGGGCTTTTCAGCCGGATGGTCAGGGCTGACCGAATTTGGGATTTCCGGAGTTCTGCACCGGTATGGCTCCAGTGATTCTGAGGGATTTCCATCTGTATTCATAAGTCATACCAACGAAACTATGTCCGATCCCGTGAATCCGAGGTCCGGTATCAGACTGAAGACGAGACTGTACTGGGCGCCGATTGGAACTCATAAACACGCGTGCCTTGACTATGACTTCGAATCAGCCTTTCCATTTCTAAGAAAGGGAACGATGCAGTTCACATTCTGGGGGCAACTGCTGAGTGGGACAACATGGAACTGGCAGGACAGCAGACTTACCGCATCCAGATCCATTCCCGGCATGCCGTGGAATTCCCTTCCGGCACGGCAGAGACTGGCTGGATCTGCCAGCTTCAAGAGGGATCTGAACGGTCCTTTCTTCCTGTCAATTGAGACTGGAGCATCATGGGACTGGGAATCACCATTGGAGATCGAAGACGGGGAATCAACATGGGGAGCGGGACTTTCAGCCGGAATGAGAACGCCAATGGGACCGGCAGTCATCAGGTGGGGATGGTCAACGGAATGGAATGAAAGATGGACCGTCTCAATAGGCTCACCTCTGACTTATGGACCGGGAAGGTAGCGTCATGGCAAATGTCTTCCTGGCGAAATCAGTAAGGGCAAAGCGTGAGACGGGTGCTGGTTACAGAAACACCACCTCTAGAATACTGGCTGGTCCCGCACAGGGCTGTAACAACGCCACTGTGAGAGTACTTACAATCCGTCCTGAAGGGAGGGTTCCCAGACGGGAGTTCGACAGTCAGAGGATAATAACTCTTCTCCAGGGGGAGTTGATATTCATGGACGGTGATGGATCGATGCACATGCTTGGAGAGGGTGATACTGTCATTATTCATCCTCATGAGAGATACCACTTCCGGAACGATTCATCGAAAAATGCCAGAATCATGATAATAGAGAGCCGGGGTCGGACGTCACTTACGACACTTACAGAATAGCAATTAGTGCCACCCACGAATGGCACTAACTTAAGCCTATCGTTTTGTATTTCATATTGATACTGCTGCTTTTCTTTTTCTTACGCCTTCGGTTGTAGCTTCGAGGATGAGGTTGGCTAGTTGTCGCATTTCGTTAAGAGTCTCAAGTACGGTTTTGTTATTGTCAATCGCCTTCTGGTAGAAGATAGCTTGTGATTCAGACAGGTTAACTGTTACCGTTTTGCCTGACATCTTGAATGTCCACTGATAGTATGGTCCGTAAGCTTTCATCCCATCTGAAGAATCCTGATCGTTTCGAGTAATAGTTCTCTCCAGGATGGTTCCCTGCACAATAAGATCAGTAGCTGCAAGCCGTTGTTTCAACAGCTTATACCGAGCCATGAGTTCTTCTGTGGTCATGTCTCTTTCCATAATGGTTGTCCTTCCCGGTTGTGGTTGAAGTATACTGTGTTATAATATACAAGTATATATACTTGTATATTATTGCATGAAAGGATGATCATGAACAGAGATCCCGGCAAACTCCATACGAGGATGATGCGGCTTCGGAAATCTTCAATTACCGGAATCAGGGAGGTATTCGGGAAATGGATACGATTACCGGAAGAGTTCGGGCAACCCGTTCGTAACAGGCTCTTTTTTCCCCTCACGGGTATTCTGGGTGTTTCTTTTTCAAGTGCTCTCACCTGATGGTTCATGCAGGGAATCAGTAAGACAATTTTTTGCATGGATCGCAGCGGAGAACCACACTGCATCACCGAATACCTGTGCATACACGAAGGCTCGAAGGCGGCTACGGTTGTCAGATCTTAAGGAAGTGAATGATTCCCTGACTGAACAACTGAATGATATGCGGCAACCGGAGGACTTATGGATGGGCAGAGATGTCAAAGTCTTTGATGGATCATCCCTGTCCATGCCGGATACCGAAGAACTGCAAGTACTATATCCTCAACATAATACACAGAAAGAGGGATGTGGATTCCCCACCATGAGGATAATGGCGGCGTTTTCACTCGCTACAGGAGCTCTCATAGCATTATCCCGCAGTGCGCTTTCAATCGGCGAGAACACTCTGTTCCGGGGAATGTGGGATATACTTGATCCCGGAGATGTTGTTCTTGCGGACAGATACTTCTGCAACTACACGAATTTCTTCTATCTGGAACAGCGTGATGTTGATTGTGTCATGCGAAATCATCAGAGACGGACTGTCGGTCTTGATCTTGTTGAGACGATCAGCGAGAATGATCGCATCGTCGCATGGCACAAGAACTCAGGATGTCCGAAATGGCTTGAAAAAGAAAAATGGAATAAGCTTCCTGAGAGGCTTGTGGTAAGAGAGATAACTGTTACGATTGAGAAACCGGGGTTCAGGACAACGAAGATCATTCTTGCCACAACACTTCTTGATCCGGTGCTTCACCCAGCCGATAACATCGCGATGCTGTATCTGCAGCGGTGGAATGTGGAGCTTTATCTTCGTGACATCAAAATATCCATGGGAATGGATCCACTCCGCTGCAAGTCCCCCGGCATGATTCACAAGGAACTGCAAATGTACATCATCGCATACAATCTCATCAGAATCATCATGCTGGAGGCTGCACAGCTTGATGGGATCTCCTGGAGAATCCTGAGCTTCAAGGGCACTATTGCTACAATAAACCACTGGACACCGATTATGCTGATCAGTTCCCCATCGCGGACAGAACAGTTGTATCTTCTCATGCTGTCATACATTGCGAGAGATAAGGTGCCGCAAAGACCCGGCAGAAGAGAACCACGAGTCTTAAAGCGTAGACAGCGAAGAGGATACAGCTTTCTCACAAAACCTAGGGAACAATTCATTGAGGCTTAAGTTAGTGCCTGTCACTATTTAAAAGTGCGATTCTGGTTGCGACTTCTTCTGGAGAGAGGTGCGTGGTATCAATCCGGTTCGGTAGCGAATCATAGTGCTGTTTTCTCACTGAAAGAAGTCTGAGGAGGGCGGTTTCATCGAAAGCGAGCGGACGCTTTCCATTCTGCTGTTCTCTTCTCCTTTGAAGAGTTTCGGAAGAGGCGGTAAGAGTGAAAATAATTCCCCTCTCCCTGACTGACAGGAAATTTGTCTCCTGAAGAAGGCAACCGCCTCCGAGAGCGAGAATCATTCTCTCATTCTTTTTCAGTAATCGCTCCAGGCAGTCGGATTCCAGCTCTCTGAATCTGTCTTCTCCGGATGTTCTGAAAATCTCGGAAATCCGCATTCCAGCGAAAGATTCAATAAGAGTATCCAGATCGTAAAACGGTAATTCAAGCATGTATGCGAGAATGCTTCCCACTTCAGATTTGCCCGAACAGGGAGGGCCTGCAATAAAGATTGATGCGGATTGACTGTTATGCTTCTTCATGGAATTATGATAACACATTAAAACCGGCTGCGGGAGAGAACATTTTAAATAGTGCCTGTCACGAATGGCACTAACTTAAGCCTTTAGATATTGTGATTTATGCGATAATTCACTGAATTGTGTTCTTGGCTTTGTAAGCAAGCTGTATCCTCTTCCTTGTCTTCGCTTTATAGCTCGTGGTTCTCTTCTGCCGGGTCTTTGCGGCAGCTTATCTCTTGCAATATAAGACAACATGAGAAGATAGAGTTGCTCTGCTTGAGCGAATGAGCTGATCAGCATAATTGGTGTCCAGTGGTTTATAGTAGCAATAGTGCCCTTAAAACTTAAAATTCTCCAGGATATTCCATTGAGCTGTGCTGCCTCAAACATGATGATTCTGATGAGATTATACGCGATGACATACATCTGCAGTTCCTTATGAACCATTCCTGGAGACTTGCAGCGGAGTGGATTCATTCCCATGGCTATTTTGATGTCTCGAAGATAGAGTTCCGCATTCCACCGCTGCAGATATAATTCCGCTATGTCTGCAGCTGGGTAAAGTATCGGATCAAGCAGAGTTGTAGCCAGAACGATCTTCTTTGTTCTGAAGCCCTGTCTCTCAACCTTGACAGTTATCTCTCTTACCACGAGCCTGTTCGGGAGTTTTTTCCATTCTTCTATTTCAAGCCATTTCGGGCATGTTGAGTTCTTGTGCCATGCGATAATACGGTCATATTTCGAGATTGTTTCAATAAGATCAAGGCCGACGGTCCGCCTCTGATGGTTCCGCATGACACAATTAGCATAGCGCTGTTCCAGATAGAAGAAATTCGTGTAGTTGCAGAAGTATCTGTCCGCAAGAACAACATCTCCGGGGTCAAGTATATCCCACATTCTCCGGAACAGAGTATTCTCACCGATTGATAATGCACTTCGGGTTAATGCTATTAGAGCTCCTGTAGAAAGTGAAAAAGCCACCATTATCCTCATGGTGGGAAACCCACATCCCTTCTTCTGTGATTTAGGTTGAGGATAAATAGCTTGCAGTTCCTCTGTATCCGGCATGGACAGAGATGATCCATCAAAGACTTTTACATCTCTGCCCATCCAAAGATCTCCCGGTTGCCGCATATCATCCAGTTGTTCAGTCAGGGAATCATTCACTTCCTCAAGATCGGATAATCGTAACCTCTGTCGTGCCTTTGTGTATGCACAGGTATTCGGTGACGCAGTACAGTTCTCCATTGCGATCCATGCAAGGAACTGTCTCACCGCTTCCCTGCATGAACCATCAGTTGAGAGTACCTGAAAGAGAAACAACCAGAACACCCGTGAGGGAAAAAAAGAGCCTTTTGCGTCGTGGATGTCCGAACCCTTCCGGTAATCGTATCCATCTTCCGAATACCCTCGTGATCCTGATAATTGAAGAGTTCTGCAGCTGCTTTATCCTCGTATTGAGACTGCCCGGTGTCTTGTTCATGATCATCCTTTCACGTTATAATATACAAGTATATAT
>DAOWFD010000095.1 GCA_030638185.1 Candidatus Aegiribacteria sp. | reverse complement strand
TGAAGGGAGGCATTATGATTCTTTGTCTAATCATTGCAATACTGAACGTTATACTGGTATCCGCCGAAAGTGAGCCTGTGGAAGTTCACGAATGGGGAGTGGTGATCTTCGGGGAATACGAACCTGCCGTTACAGCTGTTCCAGGTTTTGTACTTCCCCCGGTTATCACAGATCCGGCCTTCAGTATCATGCCTCCATCTGTTGAAGCTCCGGTGATTTTCTTTCATGGGGAGGAATTCAGCGGAGACTTCGTTGTTGAAGTTTTCAACGCCAATATTTTTGACATCTACCCCGTTGACGGCGTGAGATCTACGCATGATTCAATAAGATGGTCCGATATCCGGGTCTTCAACCCCGGAGAGGGAACTGAGTATCCCGATATTTTTCCCGCACATTGCTGTATGTCTGACGAATTGGCCCGGAGCTGGCGGACTCTGGAATGCAATTCAGTAAGGACCAGTGGAGGCATCAATGAGGGATTTCTCTATTACGAGTGTTTTCTTGAAAACCAGGAATTCGTAGAATATCCAAAATTGCTCGCTGCGGGGGGAGGCCTGCCGGAGGGTGTGGATAAGATACTGATTTTCATGAGACCCTCCGATGATTATCAGGAGATGTACCTGGTCGATCCCGCATCCCTTTTTATCCCGGCGGAGATCGAGGAAATTGGTGTTTATGATAAAGCATGGATGCTGGAAATCCTTTTTTCCTGGAATACGGTCGGGCTTTATCCTGACGAAATCGAACTGCTCTGGGAAACCTGGGAAGCCTACGTGACTTCACCCGTGTGGGAGGGTGACGCCCTGGTTGTTTTTCCACTGCCCCGGGATATGATAAATAAGATCAGCAGCCTTGAAGTATTGCCTGATGGGGAAATGGAAATTATGTACAGACGCTTCTTTCTTGGTATGATGCCCGTCTTATGGGCATGGAACTGACCTTATCAGTTGGAGAAAAAAAATGAGAATATCTGCTGTTGCAGTTCTACTGCTTGTTGTGATCAATACCGTTTCTGGAAGTACTGATAGTGTTTACCAGTATCTGGAAGAAGACGAATTCGACCTGGATATCACCGAATTCAGGGAACTTACTTCCGGCGTATCCGGTGCCCGAGAACTATTCGAGTTCATCGATAACGAGAACGGCTTTTTTACTGATACACTGCTGACGGGAAGTATTCTCTACCCTGACAGCGTTGAACGACACTTCTACTATGCGGTTCCATCCGGTTACGACCCGGATGATGGGAATCCTGTGTTCGTATGGCTTCATGGGGGAGTCAGCACTCCGGACCTTCATACAATGGAACCGGAGGTACTTACGGAATGGTATCTGGTGCCTCGACTCCTGGAGGAAGGTTACCTTATTGCCTTTCCATGCGGCCAGATGGATGCCACATGGTGGGATCCCGTTGGAGAGGAGGGAATCCTCCGGATAGTACGATGGATGAAGATGAACTTCAACGTTGATGATTCCAGGATTTTCGTCGGAGGATTCTCAGATGGCGCCTCCGGCAGTTTTTCTCTGATGATGCTTTACCCAAGTTGTTTTGCAGGTTATCTCGCTTTCTCCGGGCACATTGGTGTAGCTGCCATAGACGGCGAGCGGGCAACATATCTGTCAAGTCTTTCAAACAGGCCCGGAATAGTATCACACAGTGATGAGGACGGCCTGTACCCAACCGGGAAGATGGCTCCCACTGTTGTCCTGGCGGAATCAGCGGGAGCGGTAATCGAATACCACACTTTTCAGGGATTCGAGCATGACCCCTCTTACCTGCCTCAGCTGGAAGAGAGGATACTGGAGTTCATGGCTGAAACGGAGAGGGAGAGGTTTCCCGGCAGTATCATCTGGGAAGCCGGAGAACCGTCCGGTTGCGACTGGCTGATGGTGGATTCGATTATTCCATGGCCTCTTATAGGTGGTGATCTGGATTACAATACAATACTCGTATCCGACAGACTCAGGTTCGGTTTCTATCCCGATTGGGAGTACGAAGGTGACGGAGTTCTTATATCAGGAGTCGTGGATGGGGATGTCCCGGCAGCCAGGCTGGGACTTCAGGAGGGTGATGTAATCACCGGTTTCGCAGGGGAGGATATAGCTACCCTTGATGATATTGGAATTCTGCAGGAGGGAATGTTACCCGGAGACAGCTTTTCCATAGCGATTCTTCGGGATGGTGAAGTGCTGGAAATGCGGGACAGGTTCAATCCTGCGGAACACTACTGGCTCCTCCCGAGATTTGGCCCTTCGGTAAGGGTTGAAGTTGTGTACTCGCAGAACCGGTTCGATATTACAGTTAACCGTTTCTGCATGATCCGGTTGCTCCTTCATCCTGAAATGGTGGATTTCAGCAGGGATGTCGTCGTAAGCTGCAACGGGTACGAAGTTTTCCGGGGATCGATTGAGGAGGATGGCAATTTCGCCATGGATAACCTCATGGAAAGCATGGATCTTGAGAGGTGCTATACGAATGAGCTGATGCTTGACCTGGAAGAACTCCTGACACCCCTGATGTATAGTGCTTTGTCCAATTGAATTCATCTTTACTGAAGTGATTTTCGGGAGAATAACCCGCTGAAGGGGATATTTCTGCTGAAAGAAAATCTGTCAATCGGAGCTTATCGGATACTTTCTGGAAGAAGCATGGGACATGATCGATCATGTCCCATGCATAGAGCATTCATCTGACCAGCAATACTAGAAATTCGCTTTTATAGATCCCCATGTGGATTGCTCGAGAGCGGTTTCTGCGAACTGAACCTCGGCTATCCATCGGATAGTATCGTAAACCTTATAGTTCCAGAAAAATGTGTCTGTGTCAGGGTGATAGGCCAATCCAAGTGACTTTGAAAAATTACTTAGCCCGGGACTACCTGATCCCTTATAAATCATGCTTGAACCGTCGAATTCGTAGAGGAACCATTCCTGGACATTGTAACAGGTGACGAATACTCCGAGATTACTGTTGTATGGAAATGTTGTAAGTCCACTCATCTGACCGGGGACCTCTGGAACAGAGTAATAGCTGTAAGCACCAGTCTCGTCTATCCTGTAGATACGATAGGTGGTACCGCTGCTGTACGTTTCCCAGATGTAGTTCCCGTCGTTCTGAAAATCCATACCTCTGCCATGGTTTCCTGCAGGATTTGTAAATGCAACATTCCAGGTACCGGAACTGTAATAGTACATTTCACTGTCTACAAAGCAGTTTACGTACCATCCATAAGGGACCGGCCAGTTATGGCAACAGCCAAAAGTGAAGGTACGGGGAGTAGGATATGTCCACAAAGGATTTCCGGTACCCATTGAGACCCCTCGAATCAATTCAGCGTTGCTATCCATAACCACAAGCTGAGAAGATCCGTCCTGGGTATCCAGTCCAAGCATCTGACCGGCAGATGTAACCTGGAAGGTATCAATAATATTCAGCATGATCGCGTCGCTACCCGGGGGAAGTGGTCCAACAGGAATCGAACTGTCTCGTCCATCATCGTCAACCCATGCAAGGATGGTGGTTGCAAGAACGAGTAGAATAATCAGATATTTCATTTTTCCTCCAATCTGTTAAACATTTTCAATATACATTAGAATGAGTCAGCACGCAAATCCCTATAATCCTTCTCAGGAATATCATGTTCAGGTTTCGTTCAGGATGTGATCCACCATTGAAAGGAGAAACAGGATAAAGAATAGCAGGGCCTGATCTGGGCGGATGTAAAACCCAGAATTACCCAGTAATCAAAATGAACTGGAGCTTGATCTGGAAGAGCTTCTGATGCTCATGATGTATGGTAATTTGGCATATACCCCAACCTTGGCATTGCCGGGGAAGGGAATGTTTCGGCAAGACTCGTCAAGCTATAACTTCTCAGATCAGTTTCAGTACCTTCTCTATTTCTCCGACGTACATCCTGTGGTAACCTTTCTCAGGGTAGAGGCCGTCGATTGCTTCATCAAGAAATCTTTCCGGGTGAAAATCCTGGTAATAGAGTTTTTTACAGACAAGGATCAGCCTGGCCTCTTCAAAGGCTGCTGTGCCGGCTGACGGCTCGAAGGGGGTAAGGCCTGTTTCCCCGGCCTTGTCTATATCCCTGCCCGAGTGGGAACCGCAGTACTTCAGGACATCCCTGTAATCTTCAAGGAAGAAACTCATTGTGAAGGACACGTTATTCTCCATGAATTTCCGTGTATGTCTCTGGGGCCGCACAAATACAAAGGCAACTCTCATGTGCCAGAGCTGCCCCAACCCACCCCAGCTTGCGGTCATGGTGTTGTA
>DAOWFD010000220.1 GCA_030638185.1 Candidatus Aegiribacteria sp. | reverse complement strand
TAACCCGACCTCGTAGAAGGCTCCCCCCTTCTCAATGCTCGGCTGAAGCCCCCTGTGGATCGCCTCCATAAGTCCGTTCACTTCTGTATCGGTAAAAGTGCTTATTGAACGAAGAGGGTGCAGCCGCGCCATGAAGAGGATGTCATGAACGTAGGCGTTTCCTATACCCGCAACTCGAGACTGATTGAGAAGAAATGCTTTGATCCCTCCCCTGCGACCATTGAGTATTACTCTCAGATTCTCTGATGTCAGATCGATTGCATTCGGACCCAGTTTCGCGGTCATTGAATGGCTTTCGAGTTTACCGGCTGGAACGTAATGTGCGTAACCGAACCACCAGAAGTTGACTGATAGACAGGTATCATCATCAAGATCAAACAGTAGTCGCCGTTTTTCAGGAAGCGACTCCCGCGAAACAAGCAGGATTTCACCCCCCATTCCCATACAAATAAGCAGCCAGCCTTTCGATGTCTCGATGAAGATCCATTTACCACGGTATGTAACATCAACCAGCCGTGCTCCATTCAGGGCTGCAGTAAAAACGTCCTCGGGCACATTCAGACATTTCGGCTGCAATACTTCGATGCCTGTAATTGTTTTACCCGTCATGGCTTCTTTCATCTCTTTCGCTCTGTTCAATATTTCAGGAAGTTCTGGCATCTCATATTCCTTGAGTTCTGGCTTCACTCACTGTAAAGCACATCCATTTCTCGGTTATAAATCGTTTCCATTCACAGAAACAATTGGTATTGTTCCCGTAATCCGGTTCCCAGCTATATCGCCATTTTTCTGCAGTACTGCAAGAGTAGCATAATTCTTTTTCTAACAGACTTCCGCTATCGGGCTCATCCTGGAACGCCAGGAACTGCGAGAAGATTCTGCGCCTTCAATAAGGCTTATGAGGAACGGCACTGAGATCGATCTTGAGCTGATAACGGGCTACCTTGTTCCTATGCAACGGGAAGAAAATCAGCCCGGAAAGGAGCGGGATGCTTCTTAAGATATCACTCTTGACCGTATAGAGAAACATCCCTCTTGTGATAAGAGAGCGTCCACAATTTGCTCTATACTTGACATGGAAAATTACCCCATGTATTCTCATATTAGGAAAAGTATTACCGACCAAAATGATGTGTTAAAGTATCATTCCGGACGGTGTCGAAAGTAGTTCGAAATCAGTTATCTAATGATATGACGGGTTTCACTTATAGAGAAGGGATGGTGGTATAATGCGGTATTCAAAACGTGCGCTTCATATCTCTCTTACTCTTGTGACATTCCTCTCCGGAGCTTCACGCGCTCAGGAGGACGGCTCGATCGTCGCCTGGGGGGATAACCTCACAGGTCAGTGTACTGTCCCCACGCCCAACGCGGGATTCGTGGATGTGGCAGGTGGAGGTGACCACAGCCTGGGGCTGAAAGCAGACAGCTCGATAGTAGCCTGGGGGTGGAATGAGTTCGGCCAATGCGATGTCCCAGCGCCCAACTCGGACTTTGTGGAAGTGGCAAGTGGAGCTTACCACAGCCTGGGGCTGAAAGAAGACGGTTCGATAGTGGCATGGGGGGATAACGAATGCGGCGAGTGTGATGTGCCGGATTCCGGTCCATTCATCGCCGTTGATGGTGGAGATAGCCACAGCCTGGGACTGAAAGAAGACAGCTCGATAGTGGCCTGGGGGTGGAACGGTTACGGTCAATGCAACGTCCCCGCGCCCAATACTGACTTTGTGGATGTGGCAGCTGGATATTACCACAGCCTGGGACTGAAAGAAGACGGCTCGATAGTGGCCTGGGGGAATAACGCCTACGGCCAATGCACTGTCCCCGTGCCCAACACTGGCTTCGTGGATGTGGCAGGTGGAGGTTTCCACAGCCTGGGGCTGAAAGAAGACGGTTCGATAATAGCCTGGGGAGATAACTACTGGGGCCAATGCACCGTCCCCGACCCCAATACGGGATTCGTGGATGTGGCAGGTGGATATCAGCACAGCCTGGGGCTGAAAGAAGACAGTACGATAGTGGCCTGGGGGTATAACAACGAAGGTCAGTGCACCGTCCCCTCGCCCAACACTGACTTCGTGGAAGTAGCAGGCGGAGGGTTTTTTAGTCTCGGCCTTCATAACTACCTGCTCTCAGTTGAGGACACAGCTGACGACCAGGTTCAGGAGTTTATTTCCATCAGCAGTATTTGTCCCAATCCATTCAGTTCCACTGCCGGTGTGATGTTCCAGTCACCGGGCCTGGAGAACGTCAGGTTAGAGGTCTTCAACACAGCAGGGCGGCTGGTGAGCAGCCAGGAGATGGGAGCCATGGCTGAAGGTCAGCATATCGTCTCGTGGAATGTAAGCGGTACGAGCGGTCAGACCCTGAACAACGGGATCTACATCATTCGTCTTGTAGATGGATCCGGGAACTTTACCTCAGCCAGGGTTGTTCTTCTGAAATAGTTCTGCTGGATAGATTCATGCATCAAGAACGGAGGAAGTAGCCTTCTAACGGACACCGTCAATTCTGGTGTATCTTTAGCATTTATAAGGAACGGCACTGAGATCGATCTTGAACTGATAACAGGTTACCTTGTCACGATGCGGCGGGAGGGCAACTAACTCAGGTTTTAAATGGCGTATGGCCCGGGTATCAATTTCCATCCCCATACGTACTCCAGCACCGTCCACAAGAGAAGAAGAGATGCAAGTGACAATGCCATCTTCCGGCCTGTTCCACGATATTTTTTAGTAAGACAAATTGCCAGAACCCCCAGGATCAGCGCTGTACCTGCAGACACATATGTACTCCAGTGGGTTCTTGAGAGATGTTCATACTGGTAGATCATCCACATATGCAGCCCCCAGATACCGGTAAAATGCCCGAATGCGAACCCGTATGACTTCCGTATGCCATTCTGAAGGAGCATCACGACAAGCAGGGAGACCAGTACAAGCAGTACGGGTAGATAGCTTGAATCAGCAATTACCAGGTGGCTTCTCACTTCAAGGAATTCACCGATAAATCCCCACAGCAACAATCCCGATACTATTCCAAACATGTTTCGGGTAAAAATGCTGAATTTCCTTCTTCCCGAAAGAACAAGAGCGACAGGAATCATAACTGCAAATATGATTCCCACGGCAGAATAGAATACGGGCGATATCCTGGAGGAAAACACAAGAAGCATGTAGGTAGCTCCGAATGAAGCCAGTGTAATCAGGAACGTTTTAGAATAGATTTTTTCCATTGCCTTTTCCTTAATGTATGCTCTCCAGAAATTTCGTGCTTTCCTCTGTCAAATCAACAAAGATTCCTTTTATTTATGACCGGCGAAGGGCTTGAATTTCAGTAAATCCAGGGGAATATTCTTTTGGGTTCTCTTCATATAATGCTTATACTCCTGACCGAATTCCTCAACCATCATCTTTTCCTCTTCAGGTATTCTAATAAAATATAGTATTGTCCAGGTTAGGACTCCCACTATTCCAACAATCCACCTCCCCGGATTCTTCACCTGCATACTATTTCGCGGATTATCAGAATACTGCTTTTATCGAACCCCATGTATCCTGCTCCAGTGCCAGAGGAAACTCCAACCTTAGATACGGTCTGTTGGATGAGGTTTCCCGGGAGTAGAATTTCGTCCATGGATATACACCTGCCACCTGCAGGACAATACCGTGGTTCTCTATT
>DAOWFD010000332.1 GCA_030638185.1 Candidatus Aegiribacteria sp. | reverse complement strand
TAACCCTGACCGTTGAAGGCGACTCTGTTAACGCAAAGAGTATTATGGGCGTAATGACACTTGCTGCATGCAGGGGGAGCATCATCGAAGTCACAGCTGAAGGCGATGATGAAAACGAAGCGGTTCGATCAATAATGGAGCTTATCAGGGATGGATTCGGAGAGGAATAGAACGAGTGAGCATTAGACTGAACGGTACACCTGCGTCTCCAGGGGTTTCCATAGGACCGGCATTTCTTCTGAACGTTGAAGAGATAAGAGTGAAGAAGAAAACCCTGGGAAGCGTCGAAGAGGTTGAAATCGAGCTGGAACGGTTCAGTAACGCCCTTACAGAAACACGGGGGGAACTCGAACAGATATCTGATCAAATAAGCGATATCATCGAGGGACAGCAGCTCATAGAGGTTCACATCCTTCTTCTTAACGATCCGTTCATTATCACTGAAGTACAGAACCGGATAAGGAATGAAAAGGTATCTGCCGAGTACGCTGTAAGCAGGGTTCTCTACGATGTACTTGAACGCTTTAATTCGATAAAGGATCCGTATCTTCGAAGCAGGGCAGTTGATGTAAGGGACGTGGGCAGAAGGGTAATGGCAAGTCTGCTGGGTACCGAACAGGAAGCACTCTCCAATCTGAATAGTCCGGTAGTTCTTGTATCGCGGGACCTTGACCCCTCACAGACAGCGGGGCTTTCAAGAAGGCAGCTTCTTGGAATAGCAACCGATCTTGGCGGTTCGACCTCACATACCGCGATACTTGCAAGAAGCATGGGGATTCCGGCCGTTGTTGCCCTGAACGATGTAGCCGAATATGCTGTTCCGGGACAGATCGTGATTATTGACGGTATACACGGAGATGTAATCCTCGATCCCGATGATGATGAACTGCAGTACTATTCCGAACTCAAGAAGCGTTACAACGTTGCCGAAGCGGAGATAGCGCTGAATGCCGATACCCCTGCCGCAACCGCGGATGGAAAGCCTGTAGAGCTTTCGGCGAATATTGAATTCTCCCAGGAGGCGGATCAGGTCCACCGTTTCGGAGGCCATGGAATCGGCCTGTTCAGGACTGAGTTCATAAGGCTCCTCTCCCCGGAGGTGGAAGATGACGAAGAGGTACATTACAGAGCCTACAGGCATGTACTGGAGACTCTGAACCCTGAGCCGGTGATAATAAGGACGCTGGATCTGGGAGGGGATAAGTTCCTGGATTCAATCCCGACCGTTGAGAAGAATCCGTTCCTTGGATGGAGGGGCATAAGGATCTGTCTGGACCACCCGGAGAAGTTCACCAGACAGCTGAGAGCGCTACTGAGGGCTGCGAAACATGGCAATGCAAAGATTATGCTTCCTATGATCACAGGATACGAGCAGGTTGTGCAGGTCAGGGTCATGCTGGAGAATATCGCAGCCGAACTGGACAGAGAGATGATTCCAAGGGGAGATATCCCACCTCTTGGCATCATGATCGAAACTCCCGCGGCAGTTTTAGCCATCGATACTCTGCTCCCTTATACCGATTTCGTATCAATTGGCTCAAATGATCTTACACAGTACACTCTGGCAGTTGACAGAGGCAGCCAATACGTATCAAAGCTGTTCGATTCTATGCATCCCGCAGTTATCAGACAGATCGATATCGTCGCCAGGAAATGCAGAGAAGTGGGGCAGTGGGTTGGCATCTGCGGACAGATGGCCAGCGCTCCATTGGCCGTTCCTCTGCTGCTGGGATGCGGGCTGAATGAACTCAGCGTACCTCTGACACTGATTCCTGATGTAAAGGAGATGATCAGTGTTATCCGCATGAGTGAAGCTTTCGCCCTTGCCGAAAAATCGCTCACAATGAAATCCTCGGAGGAGATCAGAAAATCCGTTCTCAATTACGTTGAATCCAGATATCCCGAAATCATACTGGATGAGATACATCGGGAAAGAACCGATCGGGGGAATTGAATGCACGCTATAATCCCGGTTGCAGGAAAAGGCACAAGAATGCGGCCTCTGACGTGGTCTGTACCCAAAGTCCTCATTCGCCTGGCTGGAAATACCGTTCTGGGTCATATCATAGATGAACTGACAGCTTCCGGAGTAGACCATATATCGCTGATCGTTGGATATCTCGGAAATGAGATCGTGAAATGGACCAGAACTAACTATCCTGACATTCAGGTGGATTTTGCTGTTCAGGAGAGAATGGACGGACTCGCATCCGCAGTTTATCTCGCATCACCCATGACCGATGACGGACAAACTATGGTTGTGCTTGGTGATACTCTCTTCAGAGCTGATCTTTCCCTTGCATTAAGCGATGAATCGAACATGATCGCAGTAAAAAGGGTGAAGGACCCGCGTCGATTCGGCGTTGTCGTTCATGATGAAGGTAGCGTTAAGAGACTTGTGGAGAAACCTTCTGAATTTATCAGCGACCTGGCTATCGTTGGCATTTACGGATTCTCTTCAGGCTCCATTCTGATGGATGCCATCTCCCGGTTGATAGACAGCGGCAAACAGACAAGGGGGGAATTCCAGCTGACTGACGCAATGCAGCTAATGCTTGAAGAGGGACGACCATTCGGATGTTTTGAGGTGGAGGAATGGTACGATTGCGGTAAACCTGAAACCGTTCTGGAAACTAACCGGATTTTGCTCGATTCTGGAAAAGGTTCAACGGGGGGAGACCATGAGAGCGCCGTAATAGTACCACCTGTAAGCATAGATGGTGATGTGAAGATAATATCTTCAATAGTGGGTCCTTACGTATCCATCGCTTCAGGTTCAGAAATAAGAGGTTCCATCGTCAGTAACACCATAATCGGCTGTGGGACAACCCTCAGGAACGTACATATCCGTGATTCAATAATTGGTAACGAGGCGGATATATCCGGTACGGCTGTCAGTATTAACGCAGGCAGCTCCTGCAGAATTGAAATTTAGCAATATTGAACGTCCGGTCTGCCCCGCGAAAGCTGTAATCTACGCTGATTCCCTTTCCAACAGAGGCGGAACTGGTATTTACCTGAAGAGACTTCTTGAAGGTTTCTGTCAGTGTGATGCAGATGTTGTAGCGGCTCTGGGCAGGGAACTGATGACTCCCTCTGAAGCACTGTCGTATCAGCACTTTGCACAAAGCATCCGTAAGGTTATCAATGAAAACATTATCCTGCCTTCCGTTACGGCATCTCTTTCTCCCTCGATCGTTCATCTTCCCGCCTTCTCCGGCAGGACGCCTCCTGGTATTCCTTGCGCGGTTACTCTTCATGATCTGGCATTCTGCAGGAATCCCTCATGGTTTCCATTGCTTAGATCCATCTATTACCGCCTTCACTTCAGATCGGTTGCGCGAAAAGCTGATGTTGTCATGGTTGACAGCGAATCAACGGGTATAGAAGCCAGGAAACTTCTGGGGATTGAAGAGAGCAGAATAAGGAGAGTATACCTTTCAACCGACTCATTCATGGCCGATCCCGGTGCTTTCAGGAAGAGGTTCTCCTTACAGGGAAGATATATCGTATTTGCAGGTACTATAGAACCGAGAAAGAACATTTCAGCGCTGCTTGATTCCTGGGAGGTTGTGAACAGAACCCATACCGATCTCTGCCTTGTAATTGCGGGGAGATGGGGGTGGGGGCCTTTCGCGCTCAGGAGAAGGCTGCTTGATACTGAATCAATTCTTCTGACCGGACCCCTTTCGAAAACCATGCTTAAAAGTTGCATTTCAGGCGCTGAGCTTCTTGTCTATCCATCGTTATACGAGGGGTTCGGGCTGCCTCCCCTTGAAGCCGCTTCAGCTGGAGTTCCTTCGGTTATTACTCCGGCTTCCGCTCTGAAGGAGATCTATTCGGGAATTTCGATCATGGCTGAAGGGTTCGATCCCGGTTCAATTGCCAGATCCATCCTTTATTCCCTTGACAGTGAGCATGACGCAGAGGTACTTACAGACTTCGCATCGTGGTTTTCAACTGAACGGATGGCCAGAGAGGTACTGAAGGTGTATAAAGAGTTCGGAACATGAGAATCCTGCAGGTTTACAAAGATATCCACCCATTCGTTCGGGGCGGTATTGAAAGATACATTCACGATCTGTCCAGGTATCTCTCCGTAAGGGGGCATGAGGTTAATGTCCTTGTAGCCGGCAACGGAGGTTCTCCAGAGGAGGTTTCAGGGTTCAATGTCATAAAGTACCCCTGTATATGCAGAATTCTCTCAAATCCGATATCTCCACGTCTCAGCAGGATCCTGAAAACAATCCCTGCTGATATTCTGCACTTTCATCTTCCCCTTCCTTCAGCTGTTGCAGCATGGTTGCTGTCAAGGCGTGATACTCCCTACGTGGTAACTTATCACAGTGATATAGTCAGGCAGGCATTTTTACTTCCTCTGTACGGCCCGATTCTCAGAAGGTTCTTAAAAGGTGCCTTCAGGGTAATAGCCACATCACCCATCTACCGTGAGACATCAAGCTATCTGTCGAATCTTGAAAATATCGAAGTAATACCCATAGGTTCAGATCTTGATGTGTTCAAACCGCCCGATACCCCGCAGAAGGGAGATTATGTTCTCTTTGTAGGAAGGTTCCGGATGTACAAAGGTATTGAAGTCCTTCTGGATGCATGGAACCAATTCCCTGAGCGAAGACTTCTCATGGTCGGGGGAGGCCCGCTGGAGAACCAGGTACGCAGGAGAACTCTGGAGGAGAGACTCAACATCGAAATTGTAAGCAACCCCCTTGATCAGGAACTTGTTGAACTCTATCAGAAGGCCAGATGTCTTGTTCTGCCATCCACACTGAGAAGTGAAGCCTTCGGCATGGTTCAGACCGAAGCAATGGCATGCGGTATTCCCGTAATAAGTACTGCGCTTTCAACGGGAGTCCCCTGGGTAAATGCTTCCGGTGTTTCCGGTCTTGTCATCCCACCGGATGATCCAGATGCACTAGCGGAGGCAGTGAGAAAACTTGACGATCCGCATCTTCATTCTGAGCTCTCCGCAGGTGCCCTTGACAGGGCGAAAAGCCAGTTCAATGCCGTGCAGCTATTTACGCGGGTGCAATCTCTTCTCAAAGAAGCAGTCGATGCGGAACTCAGCTGAAGAGAGGCGAAACCGGGTTAGAATTGAAGTACTGCTTGTAATACTGGCAACAGGAGCCAGCGTTATAGAAGGTCTGATCCCCAGACCCATTCCTTTCATCAAGCCGGGGCTGGCAAATGTGATTACGGTTGCCGCAATTGTAAAATACGGTTTCTGGACAGGTCTCCGGGTAAATATCCTGAGGTCAACAGGCGCAGCTATTTTCATCGGGACCCTTGCGACACCC
>DAOWFD010000345.1 GCA_030638185.1 Candidatus Aegiribacteria sp. | reverse complement strand
TACATGCTCCAGCTCCCACAGCCACCAGTTGTATTGCCCCGTTGCCTGGAAGTCCATTCGTGACGGACCGGTCTCCAGGGCCTCCAGCAGGACGAATCCATGCAGTCCAGCTCTCTCTTGATCCAGGAATACGATGGCGCACTCACCGTAGGGCTGAAGCACCGCATCGAAGCAGGCTTCGATGGTATCCCCATCTGCGGTTACCATCGAAAGCGGGTACTCTGCATCGCCGATGAACTCTCCCCACCCCTCCAGCACCGCCGGCCAATCGGCAGGCTCGAGGACAGCATCCACGGAGGGTGAGCCCAGGACCTGCACCAGCCAGACAGCTGAAAGACCAAGCAGCAACAGCGGATTGTGTGAAGACGTATGCATACTGGTTCCCTTCGCCTTAGAACCTTAACAGATGAAGAATAAAGTACCGGGTCGAGGGGGTCAACCTTCGCAGCAGGAATGCCGGTTATAACTGCTTATTACTATTAGTAATTATTCTCCTGTATAATCTAATTTCCACTCATCATTTTCAAGAACCAAATGTATTTCTTCTTCTTCTTCTTCTTCGTCGTCATCTCTTAGGATTATCACTGTTGAATTATCACCATCAATGCTTTCTGATAATATTTCAATATCTACAGCTACCTCAAATTCTTCCTCCGATTCAGCAATACCTTCAAAAATGATGACCAGCTTCTCTGTATCGCTATATTCTAGAAATTCTTCAATTTGCATACCCGTTAGTTGTTCGAATTCTTTTCTTTCTCGCATTTGATACAATGATTCGAAAAAATCTACAAACTCATTGACTGTACCTTCTGAAAAGTGATATACATATCTTTCCATGTCATATTCATTTGCTGCATCGTTAAAATCAGCTACAACCTCCGAAGGCGTTAATCCAGAAGAGAAAACATTAGAACCAATTAGTAATACAATAAGAGACAAGATTGATTTTTTCATTACTGCTCCAATAAATGTTTATAAGTTCTATTAATTTCTTCCTCTGTAATCAACAATACCACCTGAATTTCATAGCAGTCAATGACAAGAGCAGATGATAATCGCTTGAATTGCTGCGACACACTTCTCCTATGAAGCCGGAGTGCTGAAAGCTCAGAATGATAAACAGTTATAAGTTAAAGAAGAACAAGAGACCGGTACTGAAGAGAAAAACTGTTTAAAAGCCCGGATAGGACGCACGTAAGCGTGTGTATGAATGACGCCCTTCTTTCCGCGAATACGGAAGCCTGCTCATCCACGTTCGTTGCTTGATGCAGCTGTCAAAAACAGTACACAGCATCATTAAGGCGCTGCAGTGGTTTAAACGCGCGCCATCAGTGAAGCGCTTAATCAATGTGTATGTATCCTCAGCGACCTGCTGACGCAACTAAAGCCATTACCCGAAATATCAAGATTGCGATCTTCACTGTCTGAAAACTGTATTGCCGTAAAACTATCGGTGTAAATATACCTGCAATGATGTTGACCGGGAATATTTCTGTTGGTATCCTTAACTTAGGATGAAAAGTTGAGAAAAAAGGAACAGGAAAATTATATCGGGAGCTGATGCTAATATGGCGAGAAATCCAGTTTCCTGATGTTTGTATTTTGATACTAAGGTAAATGATGTATTTCAGGAGGCTTCATATGAAACATGGAAGTGCAATCAGTATTTCCTTAATCCTACTATTAAATCCACTGCTGGTATCCAATATCCGTGCAGCAGAATGGCAGGAACTATTTATTCATGATTCTTTTCATTTGCACCTTGCATCTTCAGAATTGGATTATCTAGGACCTTATGAACTTGGGCCGTATGGTGCTCATAATCTTTTTGACCATGACAGTTCAACATGCTGGGCAGAAGGGGTTCCCGGTAATGGAATAGGTGAATCATTGTATATCGGCTTTGAAGAGAATCTGGAAACCATATTTGTAGTCAACGGATTTCCTAAGACAATGGATCTGTTTTATGAGAATAACAGGGTGAAGGATATTAGGATTTCTATATTTGTCGGAATCAACAAGCCGGGAAATGTGACAGAAATATTCGTTCTATATGACGCAATGGAATTTGATCAGGATACGATAATCCAATTGGAAGACACGATGGTGCCGCAAGCGATTGCATTTCCATTTAGTTGGGAAGAGCTGATCCAGTTTAAGGAGTCTTCTTTGCAGATGTTTGTAGAAGATCATACAGAAGAATTAGACGATCGTGGTATAGAAGAAGATGAATTATATGTTGATTACGTTATGCTATGGGAAATTTTGGATATATATGAAGGTAGTAAATACGAAGATACCTGCATTTCTGATATCTGGTTTTTATATCCTTAGAACTATTGACCTCTGGGAAGATGAAGTGAAACCCGGAGAATAATTGATCTACCGGCATCACTACCTATATGTCATCTTGTAGAACGGAGATCCTGGAAGGAAAATGAAATGTTTTCAAGGATAATAGTTCTCGCTGCTTTTTTGGTAGTACTCCCACAGCCTGAAGCTTACGCCGATACTGCAACCCAGACCGATTTATCCTGCGGAGACGGGATCTTGGGTTCGGTTATCGACTGGGGCAATGAATGCTACTGTAAACTTATGAATATTGCTCTCCTGAGAACAATGTTACAATTGCCGCTTGAGCATACAATCGACGGGGATTTCGATGCTGCGCGGTCAGTGCATTCCGCGGATATCAACGGAGACGGCTGTATGGATGTCATTGGAGCAGCTTATTCTGCCGACGAAATCTCCTGGTGGGAAAATTTGGACGGCTCAGCTACCAGCTGGACGAAACATACCGTTGACGGGGATTTCTTTGAAGCGAATTCAGTATTTTCCGCAGATGTCAACGGAGACGGCTACATGGATGTCCTCGGATCTGCCTTTCGCTGCATCACCTGGTGGGAGAACGTGGACGGCTCGGGTACAATCTGGACGGAACACACCGTTAGCAGCGATTTCAGTGGCGCAGTATCAGTATATTCCGCGGATGTCAACGGAGACGGCTACATGGATGTCCTCGGAGCTTTCCATTACGGCTACATCACCTGGTGGGAGAACATGGACGGTTCAGGTACAAGATGGACGGAATACACCATTAGACAGTATTTCAATGAAGGCACTTCAGCCTATTCAGTATATTCAGCTGATGTCAACGGCGACGGCTGCATGGATGTCCTCGGGGCTGCCATGTGTGACCATCTCATCACCTGGTGGGAGAACGTGGACGGCTCGGGTACCAGTTGGACGGAACACACCGTTAGCGGAAATTTCGGTTATGCCGAGTCAGTGTATTCCGCTGATGTCAACGGAGACGGCTGCATGGATGTCCTCGGAGCAGCCATGCAAGCCGACGACATCACCTGGTGGGATTTGACCGCAATGCTTTCTGAATAGACCTGGGAAGATTCTTCAATAAGCATATAACCAATAAAATTGTAAAATTGCAGAGAAGCTTTCTTAAGACAAATACGGAAGTTCCCATATCCTTCCACTGAGTTAACTATTAAAATTATACCATCGAAGATGTGTCGTACGAACTAATACTTTTAATCAATAGGACTGATTCCTGCACACAGAAGAATGTGATTGAAATAGATGAGCATAAGGGGGAAACTGTCCGGGTTGGTACGGCAATCGTTACTTCAAGTTCATGTGGCAGCCTAAAATATCATTAGCTCTTTGTTCCGAACGCTCCAAAGATCGTCAAGATAGCGGGAAGAAGCAGTAAAAGCCATCCTCCAAATGCGACCAGCCAACCTGGGGTTGCTGCAGTGATGTAACCTCTTCCTATACCTTTGCATGCCCCCAATGTATCACTGAACCAGATACATGATAGGGGAAAAAGCAAAAACATAACAACCAGGAATACTCTTGAGCCCCCATTGAGAGACCCCAATAGAGCGTCAGGTGGGGGATTCTTCTAAAAAAATGCAAATAGCAGATATCCTGAAGCAACGACTAAAGACAGAATCCTGCTTATCATTCTCTTCTCCTACTTATGAAGTGAATGCTAATAAGTAATAAGCCCGGCTTCTATCTGCCGGTGCTTTCTTTTATGACTATTTCCTGGTGATTGAAATTATGTCCACCTGAAACCGATGATACCACCCGAAACGTACCCCGGTCAATGTCATTGATGACCCATGACTGACCAGAACCGCATTACGGGAAACCTTCGAATTCCAGAAGCTGATCAAACCTCCTGCCTCCGTTCTTTCCAGTGATCGGGAATGCGATTATTCTTGGTACTTCTGTACTATTGAAGAAGGGAAGACCGAAATGATCTGTTGCTGCATTGCGCTACTCATTGCTGCCCAGGGTTCGTTAACTGATACTCTATGGACAGAAAACACTGAATATTATTCCATATCCGTGCATTATCCCTCTACAACCCTGGAGAATGAAGCTGCAGGGGAGAGGCTTGAGGAGTTCGCCTCAGGACAGATACAGAACTTCAAGGATGACTTCGAGGTGTATTTCCAGGATGATCCCTTACTGACGGGATGGAACCTGGAGATCAACTTCAGCCATGAACCCTCACCGGATGGCATGATCTGCATAATAGCATGGATGTGGAGTTACACCGGAGGTGCCCATGGGAACTCGTGGACACAAGCCTTCGTATTCGATCTCGCCACTGACTCGCTTATCGGACCTGTTGAACTGCTGGGCTCCCGGGAAGAATTCGAAACCTTCGCAGAAGAGGTCATGGTTCAACTGAATGAACTACTCGTGGATGAAGGCTGGGTAGAAGAGGGCGCATCTCCGGCCCCGGAGAACTATCACACCCTTTTTCCCGTCCCGGATGAGAACGGCGGCATCGCTGGTTACACCGTCATTTTCCCGCCCTACCAGGTTGCCTGTTATGCATGCGGACCCGTAGAGGTGTACGTTCCGGCCGATTGAACTAATGACTCAGCAACTAGTCGCTGCGAAAAATGCAACCTCTTTCATATCAAATAAACCCTGATACTGCCTGGAACCTACCCGGTCGTTCAGATTTCACAACCCTCGAATAACCCCTGAGCTGTAGAAATGATCAGATTGACTGGAAAGCAAAGGTGATTTATGATGATTTGTGAGTGAAACAAGTAAACCGCTCAATTGAAGTTCCTGATAATTCAGAAGAAGTTACATCACATCCTGTGAAGTTGAAGACAATTTGCGCGAATAATCATGAGGATTTGAACTATGGAGAATAGCCCTCCTTCAGAAAAACCAAAACCGCTGGGACGCCGGAGATTAGCAGCGATCATGTTTACCGATGTTGCAGGTTCCAGCCGGTTGATGGGTGATAATGAAGATCATGTCATGTTACTGCTGAAGCGGGATATCAGAGTCATCGATGATCTCTGTCAGCAGTTTGAAGGACGGGTGCTGAAATCAATGGGAGATGGCTGTCTAGCCATTTTCGAAAGCGGAGTACATGCCGTTGAATGTGCACGGGAGATACAAAGGCATTTCAAAGAACAATCCGGATCATTGGCTGAAAATGAAGTGCTGATCCATCGCATCGGTATTCATTTAGGAGATGTATATGTGAGTGATGATGATGCTATGGGAGATGGCGTCAATATCGCGGCACGCCTGCAATCCGAAGCTCCCAATGGTGGTATCTGCATTTCCCAGGCACTGTACGAAGTCGTTAAAACGCGTCTTGCCCTCAAAACCGTATATCAGGGACCGAAACAGCTTAAGAACATTAAAGAAGAAGTACATCTATACAATATTGTTGAATCAGATGAAGCATCCCCGGGCATTACAACTTTCTCGTATAAGGCACCTGCTAAACCCCGAAGCGGAAAAAAGTTCTGGAGAATAGCTGGAATCACAGCTATTGTTATAGTCTGTCTTCTTGGATTGCGAGCGTTGAGAGCATTACGCAACGCAAGGGATGAACAAACGGAGATCTCGCAGGAGTTCAACCGACTCGACCTGAACAGCGATCTTGAACTTACGCCCGATGAGCTTCCCGATCAATACAGCGAACGATTGATGAGGGCTGATATTGATCAGGATGGTACCGTCAGCATTCAGGAATTCAAGGAAGCAATTACCATGATACGGCAGCGGGAGGAACTCCAGGAGCTGATTTTCCATCAGCTCGACCTTAACGACGACGATTGTCTTTCCCCTGATGAGCTGCCTGAGCACCTGCGCGACCGCATCATGCTGGCTGATCAGAATCAGAATGGCACGGTAAGCCTGACAGAGTTAAAGATCGCTTTAGATCAACAGCAAACAAACGTACTGGATATGCAATCATACCCTCTTGAGGTACATTCATCTGACAGCCCTGCTCCTGATCAAGATCCCCCTCAATCAGGCGCCCCGGAGGAGTTTTTTCTGAGACTGGACATTAATCGTGATAATCAAATCACTCTCGATGAAGTGCCCCAGCAGGGGCGTGGCCGCATCATGAGGGCTGATCTCAATGGAGATGATATAATCACTCATGCGGAATTCAGAGAGGCAGTTAACCGATTCGGTGGATTACGTTGAGCCCTGGTACATGAGTGTCCGTTCCGTTGGAGAAATCAATCTGAGAGCTGCAGCAGATTCTGCTCCACGATTCTCTTCCTGGACGGAATGGTCGTCATACCGATAACGGTTTCCATGTCAGCCATAGCCTGTTCAGTATCTCCCGTTCTCATGCAGCAAAGCCCCCGCATGTAATATGCGTCCTCAAAATCAGGATCAAGCCTGACCGCTTCGCTGAACTCCTCTGTTGCCTTCTCGAATTCATCGAGCTCGGAGTACTGGTAACCCCTGGCGTAGAAGTACTCACTGGAATTACGATCCATTTCCGATATTTCCCTGAGTTCATCAATCAGATCGACTATGTTCTGCACGGGTGAACCCTGTGGGTCTATACCGTTGTGAAAGGTCATAATCACTTCGTATGTCCGCTCGAACACATATAGAGCACTGTCAAAATCACCCAATCTCATATGAGCAGCACCGGCAACTTTGTAGAAATTCTCGTCTGTTGGGTTCAGTTCCATTCCCCTGTTCGAGTACTCAAGTGCATCTGCCCATTGCTCCATATGTGCGGTGGTCAATATCAGTCCGTTATATATCCGCGAGTAACTATCGTCTATCTCCAGCGCCTGAAGGAGACCTTCGTGAGCCGCCTCGATTTCATCCCGCATGATATAGATCAGAGCCCTGTCAACGTACGCATCCAGATATTGCGGATACTCATCGATCAGGTTACTGAAAACTTGAATGGCGTAATCGAGATTACCCATGTACGTGTAGCATAATCCTGAATCATAGAGATATTGTGGGTTATCAGGAGCCAGTTTGATCGCGATTTGATAATCCGAGAGTGCTTCCTCTAAGTATCCTGCATCCATTAGAAACGCAGCCCGATCGTAGTAGGCATCTGCAGTATCAGGGAAGATTTCGACTTTGGTATTACAATCCGCGAATGCTTCTTCATAGCGCCCCATAAGAGTCAGAACATAAGCCCGGTTTGAAAGGGCTTTGTAGTTAGTGCTATCCAGCTCAAGGGCGGTGTTGTAATCAGCAAGAGCTGCTTCGTAGTTATAAAGCGCCTTTCCCTGCAGGAGACCTCGGAAAGAATACAATCCGGAAAGCACTTCGGCAGGCATGGTTACTGCATTTTCAATTGCATAGTTAATCTCAACCATGGCTCTTTCGAATTGTCCGGAATCGTAATAAATCGAGGCAGCCATAAAGTGGAAAAAGTACCTTATCCGGTCAGGGGGAGAAGAATGATCGTTCAGTAAGTCTACGCTGAAGACTTCATCCCCTCATAACTTCACCCAATTCCGAAGTTTCTACCTGATCAGCACACTGACCATCTCCTTTCGAACAAATCGCGTATTCGAAACAGGTGAAATACCTGTTGCGGTCACAATAACGTTGTAACTCCCCTGTTGCCTTGTGTTGGTGAAGCGACCTGTCATTGCTCCGGAAACCCTGGTTGAACGACCGGAGATTCCCATCGTAACTCGAGCAACAGGATCCACCGGTAGAGCTGACAATCGAGTTGTTTCTTCCCCCGGTCCTGCAGTAAAGACTTTGGGCGGCAGCATATGTACCAGTCCAGTCATGTGATGACGGGGTACTGTCACATTCCTGAGTGGCACTGCAGCAGAGACCGAACTGAAAATATCCGGCTTGTTCTCCTGCAGCATACGGTTGCGTAGTATACTGAGTTTTACGATGTCCAGCGGCATGTTATCCTTGATGGTACTCTGATCCGGACGGATATCTCTCAGCTGTCTTCTGTACCTTCTAAGGAGTCCCTTGATGCCGAGTGATGGTGCGATAACCTGTGATGTCGCCTTGAATCCACTGATCGGCCACTTGCCGTCGAAAACCTGTGCCGCGAAACTCAAAGGCATTCCAGCCACGATCTGTCTGGGAAAGAGGTGTACCACAAATCGCAATGGAGACCGGACAAAGCCGCCCACAGTGTAGCGAACATGAGTACGGCGGGAAGTCTTAACCTCAATATACCATTGTCCGGGAGTCGGATACCGCAACTTGAATATCACATAGCCATCTCCCACAGTGCTGCGTATGTAGCTGCACCCGGAGTGAAGAAGCCGCCCGTGAGGATCACGCAGCCGCACACTTATCTCATTCTTCTTTCCGGGATAATCAGGAACGAACCTGATGTTCTTTTCTGCCCACGATATGCTGAATGTCGCCTCGGTCGCAAGGGAATCCACAAACGCGGACATACGGCTGCTGGAGGCTGTGGCTGAATCGTTCACAACGATTGAATCGCCGGTGACCTGTCCGCGAATATAGTTGTAAATCTCGAAGAGATCGTCGATCGCGGGCATGTAGTAGTAGCGTCCATCCGAGTCTTCAGCTATCTGTGACAGAAGTTCCTGATCGGAAGTCGGCCCCATCGCACACGTATAAACCGGCATATCGGCAGGCAGCGCCGCAGCGACATCTATTGCCCAGGGTCTTGCTGCGTTTGTCTCCTGGCAACCTTTGTTGTCGAATCCGTCCGAGAGCAACACCATTGCCTTCGAGCCGGCGGCAGGATTGAGCAGGTCACGTGCCATCTCGATGCCCTGCCCCATGTATGTGCATCCCCCGAATGAAATGTTGTCTATCTCATCGTTAGCGGCGTCACGGACCGGCTGGCCGGTGATGGTCTGCAGCGCCGGAGCCGCCCCGGTGGGATACTCGACTCCTGCCAAGCTTCCGAAGCTGACCACGGCGACCTGATCATCAATACTCATAAGATCAACGAACTGTTTGCTGCTGATTCTTGTGATATCGACGTAATCATAGTTAATCATGGTGTCGGAGCGGTCTATAACGGGTACAACACTGATCGGTGCGGCGGAAGGCACTTCGACGTTATCCAGAACCAGTGCGAAGTCCTGCCACAGAGTAGCGACATCGAAGGGAGGACGGGCATTCCGCCTCAGAGTACCGGCAATGACCCGCACTTCGTAGATCCCGTTTGGGTTCTCGATGTAGACACATTCTATATTGTTGCGATCGTCGAAGGCATCACCGGGTGCTGTAGAGGTTGAGAAGCCATTTATGAAGTTGATATTTCCCATGTAGATATCGCCCGTTGCCAGTTCGATCACTTCCAGGTCGAGATCGTTCTCCAGAGATGGATTGTCACCGGCTGCAGCGGGGGCGTCGGTCCAGGCGAGTGTGATACGTATTGGGCGTCCTGCGTCATTGGCCGCGATTCGAATCATATACTCCTGACCGTCGGCGGTGAAGGCGTGTCGCTGATCGGAAAAGATCCTGGGCCCACGGTCCGAATCCGGATGCTGCAGGACGATATTCTCCAGGCTTACTCGCCCCCAACCCTGATGTTCATTCGGAATATTCGGGAGAGGTACTGCGTCCCGGATATTCATATCGTTACCGGGAGCGGCGTTGTCTGTCTTACGAACGTAAAGAATATCGGTGGCGTTATCGTAGAACCATCTGCCTGCGGCATTCAATGCCGGCAGTGTTGCAACCTGTGTGAGTTCGGTGTTTGATTGAACCACCATGTCGGGAGTAAAGCCGAGGTCGATCCTGAGGTATATGCTTCCCGCATGCAGCACCCAGTCTTTTACACGGCACCAGTTCTCGCCGCCGCTGAGATCCTCGGCGCCATTTATCAGAAGCGCTTTCAACAATGCAGGACTGGGGTTCTTACCATTCGTTCGGTTTCTCCACCACTCCGTCAGCAGGGCGCACAGGCCGGAGACATGAGGAGCTGACAACGATGTACCGCTTCCATAGATATACTGGTTGATAAGGTTCGCGGGGTCAGCAGGGTCGGGATTGCCTGTTCCGGGAATGGGAACACGGTGACTGGGGCCTGTATCGCAAGTGTCGGAGAATGCGGATGATACGTCCTGACCGGGTGCGACTACATTCGGCAGCATGCGGGTGTCCACGGCAGGTCCGCGACCGGAAAAGGCACTGATCCCTCCGATGTCATCCGATGGAAAACGCTCACCCGGACGCCAGGTCAGGGAACTGCCGACCACAATGATGTTCTTGGCTTCACTCGGAGATGTGATCGTTGTTGCGTATCCTCCATAGTTTCCGGATACGAACACGATAGCAAGGGGTTCCAGGATAGCAGTTGCGTCATCGGCATCCCTTACAAGCTGATCGAGGCGCCGCGAGTTGGCGGTATAACCGATCCCTACGCCGCTTGTATCCCACCAGCTGTTGTTCATGATGTCCGCGTTATTGTTCTTGGCATCTCTCACGAAGTTACCAAGATCAAGTGGCCACGGTGCTCCCTGATGTGTGGCTATGCCGTTCATCGTCACATAGTCTGCCTGGGGTGCCATGCCCTGCCCCCAGAGGAAATCGTTTGGTGCAGCAGCCTCGGTCTCGCCTGTGGCAGCATTGCCCACTGCAGCACCGGCTACGAGTGTGCCGTGCCCGTTGGTATCCGTGGCAGCACCACCACCGGTGTAATCCACGAATGCGGCCTGCCTGCCGCGCAGATCAAGGTGGCCGTCGGCGTTGTTGTTCGCATTGGCGTCAATACCTGTATCACAGATGGCTACCGTTACACCGGCTCCGCTCAGACCCAGACCCGTAAGCCCCGCCTGGTAACCCGTTACGGGAGCCGTTTCCGCGGCATTCAGGTTCTCTGCGACAATCTGGGTTTCCCGTTCACCTTCGCAACTCGGCTCGGGCGCGGCGTATTCCAGCCACCGAACACCTGGCACACGCGCCAGAGAGGGCAGAGAACTCGCATTCACCTCGGTGATTAGTGTAGTGTATTCTCCATGATAGCCTTTCACCGGCGGAAACTCCCTTATAATCTTTCCCCGATTCTTTTCAATCGCTGTCCTTGCAGCGGCAACTTCACTTTCAGTGTAGACACCGATACTCACATAACTGATTCTTCCTCGCCGGCCTGACAGGTTTGACTGCAGACGGTATGCCGGTTTGAATGGCCCGACCCATGCGACAAAAGGAAGATCCAGCAGACGGTTCACGTCCACAGGATTGCCAACAACAAAGAGCCCGTAGTTGGAAATGGGTTCGACAACATCCAGGCCGCGATCTTCTATAGTATGAATCCACTCCGGTATGTGCGGACCTATCAGCTGCACCAGATGATGCGGCCATGTTTTCTCAAGACTTTTCGGAACCTCAAGTCTTGCTGGAACCTTCAGCGAGTCCTTTTTTTCTATATCGATTCGAAAGGTGCCAATCGAGAGAATGTTGGTGTCCCTTAGCAGTTTTACCCTGTAGCCGCGTGTTTGAGCGGCGGTAATCTTCTGTACATCCCCACTCACCAGAGTTCCCTGCGGCAGGTGATATTCCACTGAACACCCCAGATTGCGAGCCTCACTTGTTTCCGATGCTTCTGCTTTTGTACGGGGAACGCCGCGCTGTGTGATTATTACTTTCTGACTCATAATACTCAACCCCTTTCCCTGAATAACATGCAGCTATAATGCATGTTGATATTTAGAAACAAATCTCCGATAAATGAAGATCTGTATACTTGATATGGTTGTTTTCATAAGTACACTATCTATCTTTTAATCATTAATTGATCTCTATGACCCTGCAGTCTACCCGTGATGTATCTGACTAAAAGCCAGAGAAGAATTCCCACGAATGAGTAGCCGATGAACAATCTGATTGCTTGCTTCGTAACCAATTCAATTTTTATTGAATCCACTATGATCATTGAGAATAATACCCATGGCAGCAGAAGGAATAATCGAAAATCAGTCTTAGCATAATTCGATGCTTTTTCAGTGTAATCGAGCTTTGGTATTTTTTCAATCTGTTTTATGCGGGAAGAATATCTACCATCAAAGATAATGCTATAAATATCTTGAACTATTCTCCTGTAAGAGAAGTATTCAGTATGGCAAGATCCCGGGTTGGGAAATCCTGTTGAACAGGCTACTCTGATATTATCGACTTTGGCTTCCAGATGACTGAAATTCAGAACGGATTCTATTGAACCGCTGATGATATCTCCAACATCATGGTAGTTAATCCAGCGCATCTTCTGTTCATTGTTAATGGAGAATGGCGGGTCAGCTATTGTTCCTCGTATGTCATCCTGCAGTTTATCAACCCTTGAATATTTTCCCATCTGGCAACCGAAAAAGTACTTGATTTTATCTATTGGACATCCTAGAGTGATGAATTGATCAAACTTGCTGAGAGAGCTTGAGCTCATATCGATGTTCTCAGCACTATCTTTAATAGCGAGTTCCTTTGTTATTTCCAATAAGGAATTGAAAGCAATGGAAGAGCCAAGACTGTGAGCGATAATGACGATGCGATTACAATTCGAATCCTTGAGGGCATGTTTTAGTGCGCTGACTCCTTGTCGAAGGATTTGCTTTCGAATCTGGTATTTAGTGTTTGTCTCTTCGTAAGTACCCCAGAATTGCACATCTCCCACATATTTACGCAGGAATGATTTTATATAGAGAAAAAGGATAACTCCCATGCCAATTATCACAGTGTTTATCCAGTTGTATATGCGGAGGTCTTCTGAGAGTTTAATGAATCCGCAGGTTCTCTCAACATACTTTATGATACTATTGCCCAGGGGATCGATTAGCAGGATTGCACTCCAGAGGATTGCCGCAACCAGCAGAATAATAAACAGGAAAAACGTAATCAGGTAAAGGCAATTCCAGAACTCGACTCTTCGATATCTCCATTTCCACTTTTTCGCTGATTTTATCAGCGATTCGCTATTTTTTAAGTATCCACTCTCAAGCATGAATTTGAGAAAGTACTTGAATTTCCCCTTCGGATATTTATTCCGCGCTTCAAATGTGGAAAAATCGGAATAGGCTTCCGCAAGTAATCTTGATTCATCGTTATCAATACCATCAACAGGTGAGTCTTGTCTCAGTTCATGCAAAGTCATCCTTCGAATACTGGGACGACCTCTCCATCTGCTGGTGAACCATGCTTTCACGGTTTGCCATCCACTATTGAATAACCAGGATACAACCTCCCTGGGAGGAACCTCCTTAGCAGCCAGCGGTGCCCAGTATACTTCGTAAAATCTGAACGTTTTTCCCCTTGCGTTCAGGCCTGATTGGTTCCTTGGTTGTACTTCAACAAAAGATACATCTTCATCAGACGAAGAGTCATTTGATCGTTCGGATCTGATGCCGCTTACTTCAAGCTTATGAATTTTCGACTGATCCGTTGGATCATCGTTTTCCGATTTGGTTGTGAAGCAGTATGTCTCAAGAGAATCTATCAGTCTTCCTGTTTCCCGGAAGCGGCGCTGATTGCCTATTCCATGAAAATAGATAACTGATACATGCTTGTTTCCATTATCGTGATCAAAAGGCTCTTTTTTTACGTCTTTCATGGATTAACTCCAAAACAGGAATAACGTCCTGCTGCCGAAACACAAAACCAGGATGTACCTATAT
>DAOWFD010000281.1 GCA_030638185.1 Candidatus Aegiribacteria sp. | reverse complement strand
TTGACTGCGAGTGTTTCAGGTCGTATGGTTAATTTCAGGCAGGAATCGGTGGTTTATCGGGACGAATGGGCTGCTTTGTGAGCAGATCATAGGATTGAGGAAAATCCACTTTCCTATTGTTTATCGCGAATGGGCAGTTGACTGGCACCCGGAGCTTTTCGTCCCCAAAACCGTCAAGTTCGATGAACCATACTCAAGGTGGTACGATGCATTTTAAAAGGATAAAGGTTTCCACGGGTATTGTATGGAATCAGAAAAACGAATAGAGTATTGTTACAAAATAAAGGGTAGGAAAGAAATGCGGGGGGCATGCAAATGAATAGAGTATCTATTCCGGTTCTTCTGATCAGTGTATCCATTTCCTGGTGCCAGATTGAATATCAGCCGATTGCCGGTGAGTTGCTGGAGTATTGGAACACCACAAATTCATCCTGCTTCGATCAGATCAGTGTTTCTGATTCATACCCACTCCCGGATGGTATCAGCCAACTACTTATGACATGTATTGAAATCGAACAGGGCTTACTGGATATCTATCTGCTGGGAATCTCTCCGGAAACCGAGATTCCTTTTCTTCTGGCGACCGGAGAATACATGGAGGAATACAACCTTGAAAGAGCTTATATGTACTATCATGCAGAAGAAGATGAATTTGAACTTATATTCTATATGCCCGGCTGTTCCAGGGAATACATGGGTTATTATGAGTGGGACACCGGGGATCGATCCCTTGTGCGGTTGCGGTACTATACAGAAGATAGATCTCTGGATGCGCTGGAGAGAGCAGAAAGCCTTCTGATGGAGGGGGATATACCCGAGGCAATAGATGAGCTGAACCATGTGAGTGATGATCGGTATTATTACGATCGTGATGAAATGATCGCTCGTCTGCTTCGAGTCATCAACAGGGCAGCCCTTGAAGAAGCTGATGAGAACAATTACCAGGGTGCAGTTGATATTTTTACATGCCTGAGTAATTATAGCCAGATCAGCTCGCACTGGTACACATCTTTTACTGACAGTCTTGCCTTCATGGAATCAAATCGCTCGAATTTCATGGGTCTTAGCGAATATGCAATGATTCTGAATAATTACGCTTTCTTCCTCGAACAGACAGATAATCTGTTTCTGTCTCAGGAAATCCTGGAAAATGTTCTTGATTTGGGACCATCGCGAATAGTAGCCCATCTCAACTTGGGTGACGTTATGTGGAAACTGGGTGCACTCACCCAAGCGGAGGAGCACTACGGCATCTATCTTGAAATGATGACCGATCGGGACTTGACCGATCAGATCCCCCTCCGAGTGCATGAAAGGATAATTCCACCGCTGGCTGCACCAGCCCATTCGGTGACAGTCAATCTACTATCGGAAGAATTGTTACCAATAGAAACAGTGAACCGGCAACCAGTTCGCATAGACAGTTTCCGACACATGGAATCGGGAGGAATGAGCGTCTTTGCAAGCAGGGCCCTTTACACATGCGGTGTAAATTACGCCACCGACTCGTGGACCATTTTTATCGGTTCTGGTGGAAATTCAGTATCAATTGAGGAGACTGTCCCGTACCACAGGCTCATCCTGACTCTTTATGGACTGGGAGAAAAATACGAAAATTGGCTGATCGCCTGTACGGCGCAGGGTGATACTGTGTGGACATGCGCTCTTGAGGGTACGTATGAATTCGATAATTCTCCGGATGTTGCCGAACTCCAGGACGGGGGATATCTGATAAGCAGCTATTCAGAAGGTTATATCGCTCGAATATCGTCAGATGGAGAGCTTTTATGGTATAGTTTTTTAAGTACCGGTTACATGCTTGGGATCCCGGGTTTCGAAGCTGAGAATTGTCCGCGTATCTTGTCTGTCAGAGAGACCTCCAGAGGCGATTTTCTTATGTGTGGCAGTGTTGCTAAATACCTTACCTCTCCAGACGGTTTGTTCGTATGTCTTCTTGACGGTGATTCCGGTGAGCTATTGTGGAAAACTGTAAACTTCGCCATTGGAGAGGCCGAAGTTTGCGATGCCATCGAGACATCTTCGGGAATGATAGTCGCAGTAGGTACTACAGCGAGGAGTATCACGCCTGAAGACGCACCATATTGCACCATCTGGGGTTCGAAATTCCCGCTCATCGCCGTTCTGAATGACTCGGGAGAACTTCAGAAAGTACTTGTATGCGACCTTGATCTGACCGACAATTTCTATAGTATCATCGAGACAGATCAGCAGGAAAGCGAATTCCTGATTTTCGGAGGCGACAGCTTATGCAATGAAAGTGTTCTTCTAAGGGTAATAATTCCCACTGATTCGGCGAGCTGGGGTACGGGGTATGATTATCAGCTGAATCTGATCGACTGTGAGGGTAATGAATACCGGAGTGACGAGTATGGGATATGCTCCCGGGTTGGCGTCAGCCGGTCCGCAAATCGCGGCGGCTTCAACCCCGATTTCAGCAATAACAACCGTGGCTTTCGCATTGCCAGGTCATTGCATTGAGCTGTATGCCCTTTTATCGCAAATGCTGGATGAGGAGAAGAATCAGCAGTGTTAGGGTGAGCAGGCAACTCCAACCCATCTTAATACTCATTGCATAAGTGCAGTTTGACCAACCAAGCGTTATCATCTATGATAATAACATGAAGAATGAATTGTCCATTTCAGAAAAACTCAGGGAGCGCTGGGGAGAGTACTGGTAGACTGAGAACGCCTCGAGAACCTGATGTCGTTCGCCAGGAACTATTGAGCATTCGGTTACGATACCTTCATTTGAAGATCATATAAACTGCTAATCCCCATAGTGTGTTCTTGCTCGATGCACGTAGATAATGTTTTCTTCATCATCAATAGAGTACACGATACGATCCCTGTAGGATAAACG
>DAOWFD010000272.1 GCA_030638185.1 Candidatus Aegiribacteria sp. | reverse complement strand
CAAGGCTATTACGGCAAGTACACTGACAACCCTTATCGTTTTCTTTCCCGTAGTTTACATGGAAGGAATAACAAGCCAGCTCTTCCGTGATCAGGCGCTGGCTGTTGGATTTGCTCTTCTCGCAAGTCTTTTAGTGGCTGTTACTATCATTCCTGCACTCACAGCAAGAATTAAGAAGTTGAAGAAAAGTACAGATGTGACAACCCGGTTGAAGGAACGCTATGTGAGTCTCATGGAGAGGATTCTAAAACGTCCTGTGCCCGTATTGTCTGGAGTGCTGGTGATCTTCGCAATATCACTCCTGGCTGGTATGGGGCTTCCCATGCAGCTGCTTCCCAGTACTCCGGTGAACCAGCTGGAGATTTCCTACTCGGCTCCAAGAGGAACGTCCATGGCACAGATGATAGAACTTTCCCGGGAGGTTACCGGCCTTGCCACTTCTTCCGGTGCTGACTGGGTCTCAGGGCGCAGCGGCGTCCGCTCCTCGGAAGGAGTGGATGCTGTTCTGACCGCTTCCTATCCGTCTCCCGAGAATGCGACAGGAGCCATGCAGGTATTGAGAGACGCCTGGAATACAACGTTCAATTTCTCCATTACCGTTGAAAAACGGGAGTCCCTCCTTGGAGAGATACTGGGCGGGGGAAGTTCCTTTACAGTTTTTCTAGAAGGAGAGAATATCAATATTGATCTTGCTGCAGCTGAAGGCCTTGCAGCTATACTGTCTCAGTATGATGGAGTTGAGTCGGCAGATGTTCAGTACCTTCCCGGAAAGCCGGAAATGGTCCTTGACCTTGATCAGGAACTGCTGAACCTGTTCGGATTGACCGCAAACGACGTGGCCGATTTCGTGGAGAGTTTATCAAGAGGTATTACGGTAACCACTTATTACCGTCAGGATGAGAGAGTGGACGTTGTTCTTCTTGCAGGGAGTGGGGAGGGAATTCCGACAGATTCGCTTCTTGCGAGATCGATACCCACATCATTAGGGCTTCTCCAGCTCAGCAGGATAACCGAGCCGTATAGTCAGCAGACTCCCGGTTTCATAGAACACAACCAGGGAAACCGTGCCGTAGGTGTACAGGTCCAGGGCTCCGGAAGCAACCTTGCAGGGATATCAAGGGAGGTGGCCACAGCCGCCGACACTCTGCTGAGAGAAGCACCCGTTCAGCTGAGGCAAGGGAACGAGATCGAGGAGATGAACCGCACTACATCAAGCCTTGTGCTGGCAGTTCTTCTTGCCATAGGCCTAGTTTACGTTCTTCTTGCCACTCAGTTCGAATCGTTCCGTGAACCCCTGGTGATAATGTTCACGGTCCCGATGGGGATTATCGGTGTTGTAATCGGCCTGGGACTTTTCGGTCAGAGCTGGAATGCCCTCTCCGGTATCGGAGTGGTTGTTCTTTCAGGTATTGTTGTGAATGACGGCATACTCCTGGTTGAGAGGATCGGACAGCTTCGGAAGCAGGGGCTTGGTAAGAACAGTGCCATAATCCAGGCAGGTAGAGACAGATTCAGGCCCGTCCTTATGACCACCGTAACAACAGTTCTCGGACTTCTTCCAATGGCTATAGGATTCGGTTCCGGCGCCAGCCTGCGCCAGCCCCTGGCAATTGCCGTGATAGGTGGAATATCCGTGGCAACCGTCCTTACCCTTGTGGTTGTTCCTGTTCTTTACAGGATACTCTCCGGAAAGAGGGATACAGTTGTCCATGGTTGATCTGGTTCTGAAGAGACCGCGGGGAACAGCCGTTATCTTTGTAGCCCTGCTGGTTCTGGCGTTCGTCTCTTTTGACAAAGTTCCAATTGAGGGTACACCCGATGCCACCCTGCCAACACTGAATATCTCCGCCTACTGGTCAGGGGCCGATCCTGAAGCCATCTGTGAACAGGTTACGCGTCCCATCGAAGATGTTGCGCGTGAAGTTGAAGGTGTAGTAGAGGTTTCATCTACATCCAGCCCCAGCACCAGCAATGTACGCGTATCCTTCGAAAAGGGTACGGATATGGATGTTGCGGCAATGGTGCTTACCGAAAGGATCTCATTCCTGCGGGATGAACTCCCCGATGCTGTAATGACCAGAAGTATAACCCAGGCGATTCCCCGTGAACTTGAAAGCGAGGGTTTCCTCATCTATGCCATCACAGGGGTTGAACTCTCCATTCTGAAGCAGATTGCGGACGATATTATCGTTCCCAGACTTGAGCGTATCGATGGGGTAAGTTCCGTGATAGTGGAGGGTCTCGGCAGACAGGAAATCGTTATTGACATAGACCGCGATGCCCTGAATGCCCTGGACCTTACCCTCTCCGAAGTTGGCAGTGCGGTGAGTTCAGGCATAGTGGACAGAAATGCAGGTGTGGCGGTTGACACATCGGGGCTCGAAGCGGTTATCCGTCTTTCTACCGTCCCTTCCAATGTTGCCGAACTGAATGATCTTGTCATCTCGAATCGGGGTGGAAGATTCATTACACTTTCCAATATTACCAACAGAATACTTGTGGATTACAGCACCACTGAGAATTACATATTCAGGTACAACGGTATGGATCAGGTAACCCTTCAGATAGACCGGAGCGCTTCGAGCAACGCTGTCCGTGTTGCTGGAATGGTCAAATCCGAGATAGAGGAGCTTGAGGAGGAACTGCCCGAAGGTATAGAACTCAACCTCATGGAGGATGGCACCGAGGGCATAACCAGTGATCTGAAGGATCTTTCATGGAGAGCTCTTATTTCGCTTGTTTCCATTATTTTTATCCTCCTGTTGCTGAACCACAGCCCCCTTTCCACGCCCCTGATACTAACCTCAATTATCTTTTCAGCCTCGATGGCTGTTACAGCAGTATATCTGGCTGGTTTCAGCATCAATGTACTGACACTCAGCGCCCTTGCCATAGCCTTCGGGCTTCTTGTTGACGGCGCTGTAGTTGTGCTTGAAGCCATAGGTTTCCGCAGGAGACAGGGGATGTCCCCGATGGAGGCAGCCCGGATTGGTGCAAAGGAAGTGGCGATACCGATCCTTGGCGGCATACTCACCACAATGGTGGCCCTGATTCCTATTCTGGCAAGTGAAGGTATTCTGAAACTTTACTACCGGCCCTTTGCTTTTACGATTGCTGCCACCCTTACGGCCTCTTACTGCATCTGCCTGACACTGGTGCCGTCAATCGCGGGAAGATGGAAATCGAACAAATGGTACAGAGTGAAGAAATGGGACAGGCACCTCGCCAGGATGATAGCAGTTCTACATCACAGGCCCCTGATCGCTGTACTTCTCTCTTTGTTGCTTGTGGCGGGAGGGGTTTTCGTATTCATCACAAAAGTCGAAAGAGGACGGGAGTGGAGCTTCAGTTTCGATGTTGATTTCATAAGGGTATGGATACAGTTCCCCCCTGGCACGCCCCAGTATGTCGTTGATGATGCAACCAGAGGATTTGAAGAGATACTGACCAACAGCGATGGAATTAAATCAACGAGAACATCGGTATGGGGAGAAAGTGCCAGTATTTATTCGATTCTTACCGATGAGGCAGTTGAAACGGGATACGGCCTTCAGATCGAAGCCGAAGTGAGAGCGCTGGCTACGACCCTGGGCGGTACCAGGATGGTGTTTGTGAGGGGGATGAACCCCGAGCCATACTGGAGAAGCTCCACAAGCGCCGGAATGATGCAGACAATAGAACTAAGAGGGTTCGATTACCAGGGACTCAAGAATATTGCCCTGGCCATGATGACAATGCTTGAGCGTCATCCAAGAGTCGGTGAAGTGAACATTAACTGGGACCCGAGAAACCCCGAGCGAAACCAGCTGGCGGTGGTTTTCGACAGGCAGGAGCTGGCTGATCTCGGTGTAAATCCCTGGCAGATATTCCAGGCTTTCAGGTATAACATGGCCGGAGGCTACGGAGCCGAGGTTCAGATCGGTGACGAAAGCATTGATATGACTTTTAGGATAGACGGCAGGGAAAATCCCGAACTTTCCGATGTACTAGAGAGCCGTATCATGACCACCGGCGGAACAATGGAACTTGGTGACATTATCCGGATCGATACCCTTGAGGTTCAGGGTTCCGTAGAAAGGGAAAACGGTGAGTATATCCGTACGGTTGCCTACTCGTTCATGGGCGCCGAGAGAATGGCCGCCCGTTTCAGGGTGACACTTCTGGACAACCTTGAACTTCCCTCCGGATACAGGATTTACGAAGAGACGTACATACCATTCTGGCTGCAGGATGATGATACCAATATGGACCTGATAGTCCTGCTTGCGATCCTGGCCGTGTTTGCGGTAACCGCCATAGTTTTCGAATCGTTCAAGGCTCCACTCTATATACTTGCTGTAATACCCATGGCTATGGTCGGGGTTGTTGCCGGGTTCTGGGCATTTGATAAGATATTCACTCCGGAGGCCTACGTAGGGAGTGTTTTCCTCGTTGGTATTGCGGTTAACAATTCGATATTACTGGTAGACAGTTTTCAGAAGAAGAAGAAAGCTGGTATAGATATCAGAAAAGTTGCGGACATGGTGGTTGCGGAGAGGCTCAGGCCTATTCTGCAGACCAGCGCTACAACGATTCTGGGGCTCCTTCCACTTGTCCTGTGGCCAATGGCACAGAGTAATGACCTCTGGGAGAATCTGGCTTTTACCGTTGTCTGCGGTATGCTTGTTTCCACACCCCTTGTACTGATATCTCTGCCTGCACTTATACAATTGACTTCCCGGAAAGAGAGGAAGAAGAAGTGATTAAGAAATCAGCTTTCATCGTATCGATTATTATTCTGTTTCTTGGCGCCTGTGGTGGTGAGGAAGAAGAGGCTGAAATGGAGACCCTTGAACCTTCCCCTCTGCCGGTTACGGCAGCAGTGACCGTAGTTGATACACTGTTCGAAGTTGTGGGATCAACGGGAAGGATAACGTCGGCGAGAACCCAGCGCCTCACCGCACAGATTCAGGGAGAAATAGTTCAGGCCCCTGAGCATGTTGGAATGGAAGTAAGCGATGGAGAGGTCGTATTCAGGATCGCCTCCGGCGAGAGCGCTTCCAGGTTATCAAGCGCCAGCAGCTCCTACAGGAATTCACAGGCCCTGTACGAATTCGAATGCGAGAATTACAGGGGGGAACTTACACCGGAAGTTAAAAGTATGCTCCGTCAGACTACAGGATTGGCCGACGCACAGACAAGCCTGGCTTCAGCTCAGACCCAGTACAGCAACGCTGCCATCAGGGCGGGTTTTAACGGATTGATATCCGACATATCGGTAAGGGAAGGGATGGTTGTTTACCCCGGCACCCTCCTTGGAGAGATCAT
>DAOWFD010000198.1 GCA_030638185.1 Candidatus Aegiribacteria sp. | reverse complement strand
TCCGGGGAGTATTCATCTCCAGAGAGACCCCGCTCAGCCAGACTTCTCACGAATACCGTCCAGGATGTCTCATTCCCGGATGTGAAGGCCTGTAAAGAATGCTCGGGCTTCTGGGGATTCAGAAGAGCATGTTATTTAAACACTGGACTTTTAGATTATGAGAAATGCAGTGAATTTGCTATATCTCAGTGCTGCATTTCATCTCAAGAACAGGAAGGAAAAGTGTGTTAAATCTAGTTCCCCGGCTGATCTCACTTAATCTATCCGATGGTAATCTATCCGGATCCATTTCCGGAAGTGTACTCATATTCGATGTATCCGGCTTCACATCAATGGCTGAAGCCCTTTCCGCAGAGGGAAACAGTGGAGCAGAAGCTCTATCAAATACAATGAACAGCATCTATACCAGAGGAATTCTCTCGATGATCAGGGGAAGCGGAGGCTTTGTATCCGGATTCAGCGGAGATTCATTTGCTGTTATCCTTCCGGGAACAGCAATTGATAAAGCAGAAACTTAGCAATAGGAAAGTGGATTTTCCTCAATCCTATGATCTGCTCACAAAGCAGCCCATTCGTCCCGATAAACCACCGATTCCTGCCTGAAATTAACCATACGACCTGAAACACTCGCAGTCAAACATGCCTTCACGCAGATTTTCACTGGAAGCACCGCATCATGACGCACTACCCCCCTGAAGCAGGATCGCTGACAACTAATACAACTTATCCAACCTCTATTTCAGGAACATCGTCTTTCCAGGGAACGTAGTCTGCACAAGGTTCACATACCAGTTCCAAAGGCACAGGCGGAGATCTGGGGTCTTCCCAGAGATCGAGGTGTTTAAGGATGCGCCTTATAACAGAAGGCTGTTCTATGAAAGAGATGACCTTCATCTGTCCTCCGCACTTCGGACACTTAAGAGCATCAACATCCCAGACTTTCTTGAGAAGCACAGCCCACAGTTGCCTTCTGCGTCTGGAGTATGAGGAACGGTCTTCCATTGAAGAAACGGAATTTTCTTCGCCTGATGCTTTCGGTGAAATGCCCTGACGGTGCTCACGGCCCCGCCATGCCTGGCTGTACACTCCGTAGTAGATGACCTGCTTCGCTCCCTTCTTTGGTATGTGGGATGTTATCCGTGCTATCCACTCCAGGGGTTCTGAAACATCGAAGTTCCTGGCAAGGGTGGGGTGAATTCCTCATAATGGGTATCCAGCAGTCGGAATAAAGGAGTGCTCTTCGGTTGGCTTGGCCTGTACTCGTCCGGATAAACGCAGAATGCGCCCACCTATCACCTCCCGGTGAAAGGTGAAGCGCCTGACAGCCCAACCTCTGGTCAGGTGCTGTACCAATCATGATCCGTTTTATTCACATAAGATGAAGCATACATTCATGATTGGCTCACCATCATTCTTGAGTTATGTATACAGGCGTTTACATGTCAGGTCAAGGACAATACTGAAGGGAGTTAGATGGTAGGAAAACACGGATGGCTCAGGCACTGTCTGGACCGAGTGCACAGTTGACGAAGAGAGCATTAGTCATCATTGAAATCCGGTTCACGGAATGATGTTGTTGTACTGGCAACTTCCTCCAGCAGCATTCTGCCCTAATCTTGCTTGCGACACTTCTGGGTGCATCCAACTTTTCCACTGCATTGAGTAGAAGTTCCCGTAATATTTCCAGGGTCAGTATTCCTTCTTCAGTATAGTGGCCGGTCTGCCGCATTCTGGCTTCCAGGTGCTTCAAACGGATCTCAGGATGCTGTCCGATGCCCTGGATGGAAACTCATATCGAATCCGAAGCTGCTTATCTCCCTTTTAAGGGCTTCACCACGGGATTTCATTACGAATGAAGTATTCGGCGTCAGAAGGCTGAAGTCCATGTCTTCGGAGAATCTGTCAAGACCGTACAATATCCTGAGGGTCGTATCTCCGTAACAGATTTACTCATTTCCGTTCTACAGTTTCCCTCATTGGGAACAATCCGTAAATGAACTTCTTCCCCATCGACGAGTCTTCCCTCTGTAGCAACACCGTCAAGAGCAGAAAGTCATAACCTGTACTAGCAACAGGAATCTAAATTCCTACTGCCCGAACTCCTTCAGTTACCGGATAACAACGAATCTTCCGGTCCCTGAGGATGAACCAGCCTTGAGTCTGCAGAAGTAGATCCCCTCGTTCAGACAGGATACGTCAAGAACCGCCTCCCGGGTACCAGAGCCGCAAAGATCGATCATGTCCACAACCTGCCGTCCATCAATACTGTAAACCGCCAGTTCCTCAACAGACTGGCCTGGAATATCGAAGTAGACTGTCAGCAGCTCGTAGCATGGATTGGGAGAACACAGCAGAAGGCACTCGGAAGGAAGTAACTCTTCAGGGGACTCACCATGAATACTGGTCTGGTTGAAATAATACATCCCCATGTCCGTGATCGTCCCGTCCGGATCATAGGGGAAGGTCGGATCACCCGCATCGATGCATGGGGAGGTGACTGTAAGATGATAATTATCCAGGGACGGATTAACGAATTCCGGATCGAGGAATATGTTATAGTAGCAGTCGCATGGGTCCCCGTTGTAATTGGTGCCCGTGAGTACCCCGAAACCGGCTGGCACAGCACCCGAGGGTTGAATATTACCACCACCGTTGTCATAGAAGTCAGTATACTCCACATCCGGCACAGTTCCGCTGTTCATGTAGATCGCGCAATCGCAGTACGAGAAGATACTGTTGCTTACAGACAGGGTATTGCCGGAATATCCAATGAAGACCTGGAAGGATGGGGCCATCCCCCATACAGTACAGTGATCCATTGTCACGGAAGCGTCGCCATGAAGGTGATTCAGATTGAACGCACCTGCATAGAGTCCTTCGTTCTCATAGAAGAGGCAGTAGGAAAGGTCGAAGTCGGTTCCCCACGAACAGATTCCCCCGCCTCCTTCCCAGCTGCCTGATGCGAAGCACTCGTTATATCCGAATACGCAATTCTCGACAGTGACAGTGGCACTTAAATAACGGGCGAAGATTGCTCCGCCTTCCTTACCGGCGGTGTTCCCAAGAAAGGTGCAGTCGGTGATGTTTACTGGATTGGTGCCGTCGCTGATGTATATGGCTCCCCCGTCATTGATCGAATGATTATTCTCGAAGAGGCAGCCTGTGATCTCTACCAGGTCAGGAGAGGTGAGTAACCAGATTGCTCCGTATGACATTCTATTGCACCTGAACACGCAATCTGTAATCTGAAGAGTCGAGCCGGGGAAAATCACATCCCAAAGGAGAGCCAGGCTGGTATTACTGAAGTAACAGTTGGATAAAACGAGAGAACCGGGTTTTATTTCCTGGGAAAGCTGTGCATAGGAGAACGAACAGTATGAAAGCTGGTTCGTCTGACCTGCACTCGTTGCTGCAAAATCGATTCCACACCAGCCGGTTGAAGAAGTGAAGAGAATCGAGTCAGCAGCCGTACCAACAGCATTCAGGAGTCCGATTGCAGTCAGTTCGTAGCTACCCAGAAAGATGACCTCTACACCCGGGTCTATGATAAGTGACTGACCATTTGGTATGGTGATGTTCCCGGTTATGTAGTAGGGCGAGTTAGCCTGGATCCAGGTGCCTGACACATTTCCGCCCGGGATTGTGTCCGCCGACGCGAAGGAAACCAAGATGCCGGCTCCGGGAATATTGGTGACTGTAACGAGAAACACTGATGTTACAAGAATGAAGAGGTGAAAAAAACTGATCTTCCTGCTATTATGCATGACAACCTCCTTCTATACGCAGCCCGGAAGGTGATTGTATGCAAATGTACGTCAGATGAAAGAGAAATAACGCGCTCCAGTTTACCACTTACCAGACCCACGTGGTTAGTAGCTATTAATTATTGAATAATTCAATGTATTATGTAAGTCAATGATACTGTAATAGTGAATCCAAGAGTTTTTTGAACTTTTACACACCACAAAACGCTGTGTAGCCGTATAATCACCATAGATCATCCTGCAGAAGTAAACTCCTGGAGACAGATACTCCAGTAGAACATCGTGATTTTCCGGGGAGTATTCATCTCCAGAGAGACCCCGCTCAGCCAGACTTCTCACGAATACCGTCCAGGATGTCTCATTCCCGGATGTGAAGGCCTGTAAAGAATGCTCGGGCTTCTGGGGATTCAGAAGAGCATGTTATTTAAAC
>DAOWFD010000270.1 GCA_030638185.1 Candidatus Aegiribacteria sp. | reverse complement strand
GCCGCTCTCACTTGGCCTGCTTCCGGAGAACCTGCAGAGAAGTATTCCCCTGTCCACCGATCCTGTCATCTCATTAAGGGTATATTCACCGGGGTCAACTACATAGGCGTCCCCGCCGTTGACAGCTCTGGTTTTTCCGGTCTTGTTTGCTCCGTAAAGGCTCAGCAGGAAGTTCTTTAGTACTCCCTTGCTTATTATGGTGCTGTTCTCAGCGGTAAAACCGTCATCTGTGATGAAGTAACTTAATGCAAGTTCGTCGGACAGGGGCATGGAATGCAGAGTCAATTGAGGATCGGCGATCTCCCTTCCAAGAGAATCCTTGAAGATTGAGGTTCCCTTTATCATCGGATAATCACTGAGGTACATGGTGAGCATGTGAATGAAACTGCCAAGGCAGTCGGGTGTAATTATGATGTCTCCATCGAACTTTTCCTGGAATTCCCTCGAGTGTACCTGCTCCGTCGACTGATTCATCAATACATCTATAGTCCCGCATTCGTGAAGGTTCCTGTCAAGTTTAGCGGTGGAAAAGGTGGCGTAGTTGAAGGATGAGGTTTTGGTGCCTTCCTTCGATGCGAATATGGGAATGAAGCTGTAACAGCCGCGTCTTGACTGGAGATCAACACCACTGGAGTTCCTGTAGTACTCATGGATGTTCGTGAAATCCAGTATCGCCGTTTCCAGGATAAGACTCGGGTAATGTTCACCGCTGTATTTCATGAAATCCTTCATCCTGCTGTACATCAGGTCGAGGTCCGGTGCTTCAGGTCCTTTTTCAAATACGGCTGGAGGCTGCGCGGGTGAGATATCGTTGGCGCTGTCAGCCTCTGAGGATTCCGCCATTTCAAGTACTTCCCTCACAGCTTCATCAATTGACTCCCTGTCGATTTTATTGATCGATATCGTCCCCTCTTTATCATCCAGAATTCCGGTTAGGGTCAGGGAAGTGTCGTCTGTTGTTCTGAGAAGGCTTATTTCTCCACCGTTAAGATTAAGTTCATCCTTGCGGGTATCCAGGAGAAGGCATTCCGATTTCTGCAGTCCAGCCGATCGCAGGGCTTCTAGGCAGTACTCTGCGATATCTCTTCTATCCTTCATTACTTTCCCCCAATATTTATTTTGCATTTAATAGCCGGACCGCCCAAACCCACGGAGATAGGCTGCTTTTTTCCGCACATTCCGCCGTTTGACCATTTCATATCATCGGATACGGCTGTAACGGTTTTCAGCATGTCGAAGGCTACACCGGATATCGTGGTGTCCCGGATAGCTCTGCCGAGGCGGCCTTTCTTTATCTCGTAACCCTGAACCACACCGAACATGAACTCGCTGGTTGAGTCCGCCTGCCCGTCGCTGGGTTTCATGAGATAGTAGCCGTCATCCACCGATGCTATCATGTCCTCAAGCTTGCTCTTTCCAGGGAGTATTGCGGTATTGCGCATGCGTATGACAGGCTCGTCACTGAACCGGTACGCCCTGGCGTTTCCAGTGGGCCTGGCGTTGAAATAGGCTGCGGATTCCTTATTATGCATGAACCGTTTCAGAATCCCGTTCTCTATTATCACCGCATCTTCTGCGACCGTACCCTCATCGTCTATGTATACGGGAACGGGACAGGTCTTTCCAAGGGCGCTGTTGGCAAAATCCACCAGGGTTACGAGTGGGCTGGCAACCTGCTGATCCATGTAGTCACCTGCTGCCGAACCGCCGCGCACAAAATCAGCCTCGGTGGTATGGCCTATGGCTTCGTGGGAGAGAATGCCTGCAAGATCAGCATCAAGAATACACTGCTTCATGCCGGATTCAGGATAAACTCCCTCAGCCTTCTTGATGAGGTGTTCGTAGTGCTCGTCCAGCTTGCCGAAAAGCACTTCAGGTGTCGAAAATAGATCTTCGAACTGCCCCAGTCCGCCGTAAACGTCAAAGAGTTGTACCGGCTTACTCTTATATTCAGTACTGAGAGAAATATAAATTATGGACCTGGGTACCATTGAGTAAACGGAGGATCCATCGGAAGTTACAAGGGATTTTTCCATATCGAGGAGTTTAAGAACGGATGTTCTGGAAACCACCCTGTCGCACTTCCCTTCTATCCTTCCGTCAATCTCCATCATGAACTCGATTAACTCCTTCTGGGACAGACGATTTTTCTTTGTTGAGAAATCCTCTGAGGATCTGCCTGGAGAAGAAGGCAGGATGTATCCCGCTCTATTTTCTTTTCCAGCAAGGAACTGAGAATTCCTGGTAGCAGCCCTGATAACCTTTCTGATATTCTCATCATCAATTATGGGGCTGGATGCAAATCCCCACAGCCCCTTACTGAAGGTTCTGGCGGAAACACCACTTTCGGAGGATCTGCTGTTTCCCGTTACGTCACCGTTAACAATAGTCACATTGAGAGATCTGTTTTCCTGGATACGCAGTTCCGTGTATTCGGAGAAGAGATCAGTATAACTGCCAGGGTCGAACGGTATCATAGTTGTCCTTCCAGTAAATGAATCAGGGGATCAGGCGGATGTCCCCGGAGTGTTTCGATACAGGTATAATTATACAATGGATATGCAAATCGTAAAAAAACTGGTTAAATTCGCTAATCACCGGTATTATTCATATTCAGGAGCGATACCGTTGAAATTACAGGCTGTGACTGCTATTTCTGACTTGAATATTCTGGAGTAAGATGAAGTTCTTTTTGCAATACTGGGCGCTGATCCTTCTTTCAGCTCTGACAATACTACTTGTTACTCTGATTCTTGAGACATCCTGGCCCGTTGCTTACGTATACGTTGTTTCCACTCCCTCCGGAGCTGCGGTTTCCGATGGTGATGCTTTTCTATGGACGACTCCGGCACGGATTCCCGTTCAGCATGACGGGCTGTTTATTGCGGTATCCCATCCAGGAAGGGTACCTGTTGATACTCTTCTTATGCCGGAAATGTCTGATGAGCCTGTTCATATATCTCTTCCCTACAGGTTTCCTGTGGAAATCTCCAGTGAACCGTCCGGTGCGTACGTTATTCTGGATGGATCCTTCATTGGTCACACTCCATTGAATGTCAGCATTAATGATCCTGGCATGCACCATCTGAGTCTTACACTGGGGAACCTGATAGTGCTTGAGGACAGCGTTTTGCTGTTAACTAACACCCCTGACAGTTTTCACTATGTCTTTCCCCGGCTTCATCCGTCAGGTATGATTTATATTCCACCCGAGGTCGGCAGATCCGATGATTTCCTGCAGCCATACCTTATAGCAAGGTATGAAGTAACCAATAGCGAATTCTGTGAATACATAAGAATACTGGAACCGTCTCCCATGAGAGATTCCACCAACAGGTGGGGACGAACGGATACCATTGAGGACATGTTTCCCTGTGATTATCCGCTGTTCTTTTACATAAACACTTCCGGCGAATGGGCCATTCAGGATGGGCTTGAAAATATTCCCGTCGCGGGTCTGACCTGCAGGGCTGCGGAAGAATACTGTGCCTGGCTTACTTCGCTGGATACATCAGGTATAACTTATAGATTGCCCACTGAAAACGAATGGTACACAGCTGCTCTTGCAGGCAGCGGCGGACCATGGCCCTGGGGTTCAAGACGACCTGACGGCAATCTTCTGAACCTGTCCGACAGAAGCGAGGGTATGCTCCGAAGACATCCATCGATTGATGACGGGTTCTCATACTCCGCCCCGGTTGGAAGCTTTCCATACAACAACTGGGGTCTCTGCGATATGGCCGGTAACGTGTGGGAGTACTGCCGGCCTCTCCATGCGGATTCACCTGTTGTGGCCAGGGGAGGAGGCTGGCTTTCTTCAATGGACGACTGCAGGTGCGATGCAAGAATGTATCCCGATACCGGACTGGGCTATCCGTTTATTGGATTCAGAACCGCCGCATCGATTGGTTCGCAGGAGTAATTTAGCAGCATATGCAGCCACTTTTCATAAGTCTCTTCCTGTGTTATTGATAGAGAAGAGTGAGTAGGACTGATATTGAACATTGCAGTAAGGTGTAGCGATGAAAACTGAAATCTCCGGCGGAATTCTTCAAGATGTGTCCGGGCTGACAAGCATACCAGAGGCGTTGATCGCAGTCGCTGAGAGACTGCCAGACAAAATAGCTTTCAGTGAGCCTGACAGGAACGGTAATTACCATTCGATAACTTACCGTGATCTGAGAAAAAAGGTTGATGCCCTTGCCCGTGCGATTCTCGACAGGTGCTCCAAGCCTGTTGTCGGTTTAACCGGTAACAACAGCATCGCATGGGCCATTACATACCTTGCGACCATAAGAGCAGGAGGAATTATTGTTCCCATCGACAGGGAACTACCTCTGCAGGAAATGCTTACAATCATACATTACTCCGGCGCCAACATACTCTTTTTCGACGAGAGGTACGCGGAGGATTTCAGTGAAAGGCTTCCCGGCAGAGATATCAAAAGGGTCGTAATGAATACGGCTCATTGTGAGGAGATTCCAACCCATGACGACCTTATCCGCAAAGGGTCGGGAAGTGCTGCTACACTTCCTGAAACATGGGATTGCGATACCCCGGCCTCCATCTGTTACACATCTGGTACGACAGGGCAGGCAAAGGGTGTGATGCTCTCACAGAATAATATTCTCAGTAACATCAAACAGATGCACCGTGTTTTGATTCTGGAGGATGATGATGTATTTCTCTCAATCCTTCCCGTACACCATACCTTCGAATGCACATGTGCTTTTCTTTTTCCAATCACACACGGAGCCTCCATATATATCTGCAGAGGGATAAGGTATGTAGCGGAGGATATGGTCAATTCACGGACCACCATTCTTCTTGCCGTTCCGCTGCTCTGGGAAGCTATGTACAGGAAGATTTACAGCGCTATCCAGTCCATGAAGGGTGGAGCCTTCAAGTATCGTCTCGGTCTGGCCATCTCCAGCATTGGAGAGGTTTTCGGCAACAGGGGTATAAGGAGGAAGATCTTCTCCAAGGTTCACGATAAGCTGGGTGGAAGTATGAGACTGTGTGTTTCCGGCGGCGCCGGTATTGCTCCGGCAGTTGTTGACGGTTTCATCAAGCTTGGATTCACATTTCTTCAGGGGTACGGATTAACCGAGACCTCTCCGATACTATGTGTTAATACTATTGAAGACAATAGAATAGGATCTGT
>DAOWFD010000014.1 GCA_030638185.1 Candidatus Aegiribacteria sp. | reverse complement strand
TCAAACCTTCGGAATCGAGTGTACGCTACGTAGAAGAACTCAACAGGAAAACAGGTGAAGTGCCGCTCGCCGTGGAATTCAGATACGATGAATGGTACCGGAAGGACATTCTTGACAGGATAAGCGGCGCCGGGATGGCCCTCGTTTCGGTTGATCTGCCCAGGCTTCCCCATCTTCCGCCTCCTCTTGCCATAGGCGGGAAACCCTTCGGATATGTAAGGTTTCATGGAAGGAATACCTCCCGGTGGTGGAACGGCGGTGCGCTCCGGTATGATTATACTTATAGTGATGAGGAACTTCAGGCCTGGCTGCCTGCTATAAACTGGTTAGGTGCGGAATCAGGAAAAATATTCGTAATGTTCAACAATTGCCATTTCGGACAGGCCGTCAGGGATGCAATTAGAATGAAAGAACTGTTCACAGGAGAATGATTATGAAAAAAACAGTAGTATTGATCTCAGTTTTCGTTGCTGCGGTTATGGTTTTGTCAGGAACTGGCTGCGGGATTACAAGCCCGGTCATATCAGCCAATTTTCCATTTTATTTTCTTCAGGACATAACTGTTCCCGGTATTCCACTCAGCTGCTGCTATCTTAAGGAGGGTGAAGATGGAATTGCAGCGGTGGACAGCCTCTACTTCGTAGATTACGAAAACGGCTACTGCCTTGCCCGGGTGTACCTCGAGGGGTATCCGGTTGAAGATGTAGGAGCAACTGCCGAGGGGGGGTATGCCCTTGCACTCTGCGGCAATCTCCTCTTTTACGTAAGTAACAACACCTACATGGTGCACAGCCCTGTTGCTCTCAGTTCCTACGGCAGATTCATTCTGACGGAACCCGTCGGTGGAAGCTGGCACCTTTATTCCGTTGGAGCAAACGGGACTATTATTACCATCAACTCGCAGTCGTGGGATGTGACAGCGGTGGATTCCGTAGCTGGACTGCAGAACCCCGTAGCGGCCGCTATTACTGCAGATGGATCCGCTATTTTTGTAGCTGACGGTTATGACAATGTCATTAAGAAAATTTCCACCGGAGATCTCAGCACCGTAGTAGCTGAATGTGCAGTTCCCGGTGGAATAAACGATCTGTACGCCGGATCGGGCAATCTGGTCTACGCAGCCACTGATTCACTTAGTGAGATATGGGGAATAGATACTGGAACAGGTCAGCGTTATTCCACCTATCAAATATCCAGTCCAGCGATCGCAGTCGCGGTCACCCCTGATGACCATTACCTTTTCGTGGCTCACAAGAGCAGCGGAGTCTCGGTAATAAATACTCAGAATAACGATGTGGAAGCTACAACATCCGGTTATGGAACAGTATACGATATAGCCATAAATCCGAATGGCAACCGGGCACTGCTCGGCTCAAACCTTGATAAAATCATAAGCCTTGAGAAGTAGGTGTAGAATCACTGTATGCAGGCTTCCTTGTTTCGATGGAACAGGCAGCTTTCCTGTAAGTTTTCATTGAATGGCATGATGAACCTCAGCGCAGATAAGGCGAGAAGGCTGATTCTGGATTCGCAGATGCTGTTCGATAACTGCGAAACCTCCACCGGGAAGCATAGAACAGCCAGCATTATTGAGAAACTCGGCTACATTCAGATAGACACTATCTCGGTTGTACAGAGGGCGCATCACCATACCCTCTGGACCAGATACAGCGGGTATCATCCTGACATGCTCCATCAGCTGCAGGCAGTGGACAGAAAGATATTTGAGTACTGGGGTCATTCGGCATCCTATCTTCCAATGCGCGACTACAGATATTACACCTACCGGATGAAGAACTTTCGCGATCCCAAGGACAAATGGTCCAAAGAGAGACTGAAGAAATGCGGACACCTGATGGATGGAATCCTTGAGCGAATACGGAAAGAAGGACCGCTGGGGTCAAGGGATTTTAAATCCAACCCTGAAACGAAGCGGGGACAGTGGTGGGACTGGAAACCGGCTAAAACTGCCCTTGAGCTTCTCTTCTGGAGAGGTGATCTGATGGTTACCCGCAGGGACAAATTTCAGCGGATCTATGACCTTACCGAGAGGGTACTGCCTGATGGTACCGATACCTCAATGCCCCAAAAGGATGAACTGGGGCGTTTTCTTGTCCGAAGGGCTCTAAGGTCGCAGGGCATTGCAGCCATGAATGATATCGTCAAACACATCCATGCAGCCGGCAGGGAAATAATCGAAAGAGCCGCCGAAAGCCTGCAGGAAGAGGAAGAGGTCGTCTCAATCAATGTAGATGGGAATCATGGATATTACGCGCTTCCGGATTTACTGGAAAACGTTCCCTCGGACAGCGGGAATTTTCGAAATGTACATATTCTTTCACCCTTTGATAATCTCATTATTCAGCGTGACCGGATGAGAAGATTCTTCAATTTCGACTATGCACTTGAATGTTACACCCCCCGGGCAAAGAGGCGGTACGGGTATTTCGTTCTACCTGTTCTGTGGGGAACCGAATTTATCGGCAGGGTGGACCCCAGGGCTGATAGAAAGAAGGAAGTCCTAACACTCCACAGCCTTCAGTTCGAAAAAGGCTTCGATGAATGGGAAGAACTTCTTCCAGTTTTAGCAGGGAAGCTTGCTGATTTTGCTGTATTCAACAACTGCGGTAGAATTGAGCTTAAGGATGTGAAGCCCCGGAAAATCATTACTCCTTTGAAAAGGCTTCTGAAGAATATGGAACTGGAGAATGCAGATGTCTAATGCAATAGTTGAAATCTCCCGCGAGCTAAGAGAACTGGCAGAGCCGGAAAGAGCCAGAGTTCATCAGAGGTTCTTCAAGACCGGAATCGGATGATCTGTGGAAGAAACGGATAGCTATATTATCCACCCAGCACTTCATCAGAAAGAACGATTTCAGCGATACACTTGCTATATCTGAAAAGCTCATTATAGATAATCATGATCTGATTCATAAGGCCGTTGGGTGGATGCTGCGGGAAGTTGGCAAGAGGAACCTTGAAACCGAGGAGAAGTTTCTGAGGGAGCACTACAGAGAAATGCCCAGAACAATGCTCAGATACGCCATAGAGAAATTCCCCGAAGAGAAACGGCAGAAATACCTGAAAGGTGAAATCTGAAAAATGCAGAGAATTCTTTCAACTGTATTTTCATTCGCACTTATTCTGACCTTGTCATGCGGAAAAGCATCCACATCCATAGGCAGGCCGAATGTAATACTGATAATCATAGATACCCTGAGGGCTGACCATTTAAGCTGCTACGGCTACCAACGGGAGATTTCTCCGTCACTGGACAGCCTTGCTGCGACTGGAACAAGATGGGAGAACTGCCAGGCACAGGCTCCCTGGACCCTTCCTTCAACTGCTTCAATTTTCACCGGACTCAACGCAAGGCAGCATGGAAGCGGAAGAAGACTGGATGGGGATCACCGTCTGCACAGTGAAGTCCCCGTTATTCCAACCATATTCAGTGATGCCGGATACAGGACCTGCGGAATCTTCAACGTGGTTCTCCTCAACGAGAATCATGGCTTTGCCAGAGGATTTGATTATTACTCCTGCGACGACTTGGGAGCAAGAAGGGCAGCGATTAGCGTTGATGAATTTCTTCGGTGGCTTGAATCGGGCAGCGATGAAAGACCATTTCTGGCAGTTCTTCATTTCTTCGATGTTCATGAGCCTTACGACCCGCCTTCACCTTACGATAAGCTTTACTTTCCCGACGATACACTGGAGGTTTCCTACTGGGAAATCACTGAAAGTGGCTGGATCGCACATCCTGAACACCTTGAGCATTTCCTGTCCCGTTACGATGGCGGTATAACCTGGGTGGACACTCAACTTGGACGGCTCTTCAGTGAACTTCGTTTTCGTGGTTACGAAGACAATACAATCATCATGGTTACCGCTGATCACGGAGAGGAATTCCTTGAGTGGGGATGGGTAGGGCATGGGGGGCATTTGTATCAGGAACTCGTACATGTTCCCCTTATGGTATCAGGCCCGGGTATACCATCCGGAGAAGTAATTACAGAGACTGCCGCCCTGTTCGATATTCTTCCGACCCTCATATCCATCTGCTCGATTGAGGATACATTTCATTTTGAGGGTGTAGATCTTTTCAGCTCTGATGGCCGCAATCCCAGAGCAATCCCTTCAAGTCAGCTATCGTACAGAGGCCAGATGTTCGGGGAAACTCCTCTTGCAGCGGTTGTGTATGGAAGGATGAAGGGACTTGTCACAAGGAAGGTCGGTATAGACAGTTATTACATGTTCGACCTGCTGAACGATCCACACGAGCAGGCGCCCCTTGAGTCCGATTCTCTGATGACTGAACTCCTTGATTACTACCGGGCAACCCCTATGCTTTGGGACCCCCCCGGTGTTCATGACCTCGACAGCTCATCAACACGAGCCCTCGAAGACCTGGGGTATATCTGACCAGATTGACGAGTGATTGTCAAAGTAAATAAAAGTAATCCTTGAACAGTCTTATCCTATTTATCTGCTATTGGAAAATTATAAAATACTAAAATCTTTCTAATGAAGTATTTATAAATCAATTACGTTATAAAACACATCTTGTTCAAATTAACCTGAGCTATAAAAATATACTATTGAACAATTCATGGGCATGAATTCGGAAGAAACTGAATCACTTCAGTAAGCTGATGGTCTGGAAGGATAGTTTCTAATTGATAGGAATATACATCATTAGTATTTAGTGAAATAGTCGATTGTAGTACTAAAGAATCTCAGCTGGGAGGAATTATGATACATAAAAGGGAAATCTGCAGGATATGCACCTATGCAGTGGTTCTCTGTTTAATCTTTTCTGTGAATTCGTTTAGTAAGAATTTGCATCTTACTGAATTGCCGGAAACAATACTGGATGACAGACCACCCACTGTAACGTTTTTACATAACCTGAACAATGTTTGGTCTGCGTTTTTTAACTTGGGTCTGTTCGGCGATCCATGGTACAACTATCCATCCATGGAATGGCCTGGAGGAGAGGGCAGCAGCTACCTATGGTGCGGTGACTTCTGGTCCTGCTGTTACGGTCCTGTTACCATGTGGGGTGATAGTACAGCTAAATGGGCTAGTTGTAGTGACTATGGGAATTGGGAACTTCGTCCAAGTGAGGGTTTCCCCTGTGTGCAAGTATCCCCAGGACCTATTGCAACAGAAGAAACCTATTGCGGTTACGATGACTGGGATATTACCAGCAATTCCAATCCATACGGAATGAGTGTATATCAGGAACTCTACAGCTGGTCTTTGCAGGAGTATAGTAATTTCTATATCACCGATTTCATTGTAACTCATCATCCCAGTCACGGTAGCGGTGCTTCCCTTGATGCTTTCGTGATGGCTATAAGAGGCGACTGCGACGTGGCTTATGCGGATATAGTCTCGTGTCAACTCGATGATATGGTCTATTACGATGGACATGCAATATGGTGTAACGATCCTCAGGCAACATTCGAGTATGAATTTGATGATGGAACCGTTGCAAGCCAGCAGGATATTTACACATATCAGCAGAATCCAGACAGCCCACTTGCTCCGAGTCATCTGGATAATATTTACTATCACTACAATTATCCAGGATCCGATGGAATACCGGATAACGATATAGATAGTAATGGAGTTAGCGATCACTTCACTATTCTTGCGAAGGTCACAGGTAGTGATACACTGTTCAGGCATGATCCAGCTACAGGTCATGTACTATTCTCAAATACTCCTCCTGGATATCTACCCGGACCCGGATGTGGCGGACAGGTTTTCCCGTCAATACTCCCCAATGGATATTTCAAACATACGGTTGCAGATACCACCTACTTGGTTGTACCTAGAAACATGAGCTACATATGGGATAGCGATTCCGACTCCAGCAGTGTTGATGATTCCGGTGAATTATCCTTAAATCCACCTTGCAATGGTTACATCGGATGGAGACTCCTTGATGCCTGGATTGTGAGGGACGGAGGATCTATCGAAAGGCCATTCGACGTATACAATTGTCCAATACCTATTTCTCATACTTACTGGAATTGGGAAGAAGACCCCGGTATAGACTCAGAAAGATACGATTATATGTGGGGTGTTAACCCAAGCGCATGCGGTTATCGAAGTGGACCGAGTTATATGTCCAATTGGATTGGGAACTCAAATGCAGCCGAGGCAATGATGCCGTCAAATCCAGGTCCATTCCCCTTTGTAATGGATCTGCCTACAAATATCGGATTTGAACCCTTTGATTACAGATTTCTTATTTCAACAGGGCCTGTTCATTTAGGAAGTAACGACTCACTACATGTCGTCGGCGGATGGGTAATAGGCCGCGGATTAGATGGCCTGAGAATGAATGCTGATCTGATGCTCGATGCGTATTGCAAAGAGTTTTCACACTGCGGATTAGAATTCGAAGACCAGCCCGCTTCCGTGGCATCTGTTGTGATAACCAGTATAACACCTAATCCGGTACGATCAAATCATCTGTCCATAGAGTATAACACAGTAAATCACAATAATATTACAGGATTGTTTGTTTACGATATTTCAGGACGGGTTGTTTTAGACATTAGCCTGGATGAACTCTCTAACGCAACAAATGTCATCGACCTGGAGATAGGTAACTTGGATGAAGGAGTTTACTTCATTCAGTTACATACGCCTAATGGAGTACATACAGAGAAGCTTATCAGGCTGTAAGAAGGCCTGCCAGCATAATTAGTCTGTCATTTATAAGGAGTAAAAGAATGAAAATAGGAATAGCCTTACTTGTTGCTATCATGATGCTTGCTCTTATTGTGAATTGTGGTGGTGATGATAGCACAGGTCCCTCGGAATCCAGTCTAACACCGTCAACCCTTTCACTCGCATACACAGGTGATTCCACCGTAACCTGTGAGGTGACAGCTTCTTGGACTTCATGTCCGGAATCTGAATTCGAAAGCTATGTACTATACAGGTCCGAATCCGCAGGGATAGCTTCGGATCCGTCGTCTGCGGATGTTGTGACTACGATTACAGATGTTAACACCACTGAATATGTGGATGCTGGTATCAACTGGAATACACAGTATTACTATGCTCTTCAGACAACAGGCTCCGGCGTAAGCAGTGTATGGAGTGACGAAGTATCAATTACCACTCCAATGCAGGAAGATATAACCTCATATATTTTGTACAGTATAGGTGACAGATGGGACTATTCATTTGATTCAGAAATAACATGGTCCACAAAGGATAGTACCTGTACTCTTGAGGGATCACAATACACCATAGTTCAGGATACAGTCAGACATAATAATGGTCAACTCCTCTATTATCTTGCCTGGGACAGAACGGTATACTGGTACAGTGGAAGTACATGTATTGACACTACATATCAGTATGGCGAATGGTACGAGAGCATTACTGCCGATGCCGTTTACAGCTATACAGCTATTGACGATATGAACCCGGAAACAAAATTGCATCTTCCAATTCAGGTTGGTGACATCTGGAATTCCAATGATGGAGTATGGCAAAATTCAGTGATTTCACTGAGCGATGTAGTGAGTGTTCCAAGCGGTAATTATGCTGAATGTCTGAATATTGAACAGTTGGCCAGCTCAATATATGAGAAAAGGGATGTGTGGTACAGCAAAACACCGCATAACTGGATTAAAATTACCGGAGAACAGGAGCTGTCGGGATTCAGTCAGGAAGACTGGACAATTGAATTAACCAGCTTCCAGGCGAAATCTAACACCTTCCTAAGTCCCAGCGAAACCGGTTGCATTTACAATCTCGGCTCACCTGAGGTAGGTTGCTCCGTTCTGCTGAGATAGACAATACAGAATAACAGGTGAAGTGCTATTGACAAGAAAGCAGGTAATTAAACTCATCATTCCAAGTATTAACACCTTGCAAGGATATCACGTGAACTGTTGCTCATAGCATTTAGGCTAACGGATTTATAGATAAGCAAATAGAACATTCTATAATGTTATGTATTAGGTTATTAAATGAGAGGTTTAATTATGAATAGAAATATTCTATTGTTTCTATCTTCCGTCATGATAGTGTTTTCCTGTAGCGATACCACAGGACCATCAGATTCACCGGGTGGTGGAGGCAACTATCCCGATAGTGTAGTGGCAACGATTGATATAGGTAGCTCTCCATTCGGGATTTGCACTCTTCCCTCTGGTGAGTATGTGTATGTGACGAATCATGATAGTGATAATGTCTTTGTCATTCAAACGTTTGATAATACTGTAGTTGCAGTGATAAATGTGGGGCATCATCCAAGAGGAATCTGCTCACTTCCTTCGGGCGAGTATGTATATGTGACGAATGCGGCTGATGAAAGCGTTTCCGTTATCCGCACATCGGACAATTCCGTTGTTGCAACCGTAGATGTGGGAGCTTTCGCAGTAATGGATATTTGCTCCTTGCCTTCAGGAGAGTACGTATATGCTACGATGGGTGGTGATTATGGTCGCGTTTCTGTCATTCGCACATCTGACAATACTGTTGTTGAAACCATTATTGTAGGTCACGATCCAATTGGGATCTGTTCTTTGCCTTCAGGAGAGTATGTGTATGTTGTGAATGCTGATGATAATAATGTTTCTGTTATCCGCACATCTGATAATGCCGTTATTGAAACGGTAGATATGAGTTGTTGTCCCTGGGCAATCAGCTCTCTACCTTCTGGAGAATATGTATATGTAACTCATGCCGGTTGTTCTGAAGTATCTGTTATACGTACATCCGACAACTCCGTTTATGCAACAGTAGATGTAGGATATCAGTCATTTGGTATTTGTCCTCTTCCCTCCGGGGAATATGTGTATGTGACGATTGCAGGGGATGACAACATTTCCATCATCCGCACCTCGGACAATGTGGTTGTTACAACGGTAGGTGTAGGTGATTGTCCAGCGGGTATCTGCTCCCTTCCCTCTGGGGAATATGTGTACGTAATAAATAATAATGATAATAGCGTCTCCGTCATCCATTAAGGATTTATTTTTTTATGTGCGTTACCTGTACTAATTAATCACAAGGAGAATTGCAAATGAAAAGATTTATGTATCTTACTCTTTTAATCCCCATCATACTCGTGGTTCTTCTGAGTTGTGGAGAAGAAAACCCAACCTATCCAGGTGAAAGCGGCGGTAATATCTTTTCAGAAAACGCCATTGTTCTAGATGAGCTGAGCGGTATAACTGTCCAGGGAATATCCGATGATCAGGTTATAATCACTTTCTCCAGTTCCGCACCGGACATTTCATCTGGTGACTGCATAGTCAGTAGTGAGGTAGTAGGTAGTCATTTTGGGTGCATTCGCAATGTTGTAAATGTTGATATTCAGGAAAGTACGATGACAATTGAAACATCTGAAGCCAGGCTTACAGATGCAGTCATTCAGTGTTCTGTGGATACGACTTTTTCGATTGTGATGTCCAGTATGGTGCTGAACGAGCAGCCTTCGATCCCCGAACCAGAACAAATCGGGGTAAGAGAAACGTCAAGGATACACTCCACCAGTCGATTTGTAGCTATGAATGGTGTAAGGTCCTTCGGTAAGGGTTTAGATCTTTCTAATGTGACCTTGTATTCAGGGAACGTTGGCGGAGCTGACCTTACAGTTAGTATATCTTCTGGCTCTATTGAGTTCGAACCTGATATGGATATAGGATGGGAGATAGAAAACTCTCAGGTGACTGAATTCCATGCTATCGCAACAGGTGATCTAACCTTTAATTGTGATATTGAAGTCACTGTAGGTGGATCATTGAATTTTAGTGCTGATACTACGATAGCTTCTTTCTCGCACGTTTTCGTTCAGTTCATTGGATGGTTCCCGGTTGTTGAGGTCGTAACTCTTAGCTTCGTTGCAGGATTCGAAGTAGAGGCGGATGCAGCAGCTTCCGTAGAAACAGGATTCGATCATACTAATACCATAAGTGTCGGTGCTGAATATGAAGGAAGCTGGTCTTCGGTATGGGAATACAACCCACAGTTAACTGGACATCAAACAGATTGGACAACTGATGGTGAATTTGAGATTCGTGGATTTGTCCGTCCGGTTATTTCGGTTGACCTTTATGGTATCATGGGACCCTATCTTGAGATAGAACCCTATCTCGGTTTCAGAGGTGGCATTGAAAGCACTCTTGATCTGAAATTTAGAGCAATTGTGCTCGATATTCAGCAAACTGCTGAAAGGATCGGGCTAGGGTCCAAGGACTATACCTACTGGTGGGAACTTGCAGGCGGAGTAACAGGTACTCTTGGATTTGATATATCAATTCTTGGATACTCCCTGGCCAACTTTAATACGGAACTCTTCGAGTGGGAGATCGTGCTTGATGGAGACAGTACCACAATCGATGATCCCACACCTTCTGTTCTCTCCCTTGAATTCACAGGAGAAACTGATTCAGATGGGGAGAGGTCTTCAAGAATAAGAAGTAACCAGGTAGAAAGTCTTTCCACTTTTTCCATTCCATCAATAGTGTCACGAAGTGTATTCTCAGATGGAGATCGTGCAACATGTCAGGTGACAGCAAGCTGGACGGAGTGTCCGGACAGTGATTTTTTAAGTTATACGCTTTTCCGTTCAACTACCTCGGGAATCGAGAACGACACGAGCAGCGCCGAAAACCTTGGTACGTTTACCAACTCAATCATCTTACAGTACGCAGATAATGATGTAACCTGGGAAACGGATTACTACTACGCACTTATAACCAGAGATACCGAAGGTCTTTATTCTTGGAGTAATGAGAACAGTATTACCACACCTTCATCTGGAAGTGGGGGGGAACCCACCCCTTCCGTTCTTAGTCTTGAATTCACAGGAGAAACTGATTCAGATGGGGAGAGGTCTTCAAGAATAAGAAGTAACCAGGTAGAAAATCTTTCTGCTCTTCCCATTCCATCAATAATGTCACGAAGTGTATTCTCAGAAGGAGATCGTGCAACATGTCAGGTGACAGCAAGCTGGACGGAGTGTCCGGACAGTGATTTTTTAAGTTATACGCTTTTCCGTTCAACTACCTCGGGAATCGAGAACGACACGAGCAGCGCTGAAAACCTTGGTACATTTACCAACTCCAGCACCTTACAATACGCAGATAATGATGTAACCTGGGAAACAGATTACTACTACGCACTTATAACCAGAGATACTGAAGACCTACATTCTTGGAGCAACGAGAGTAGTATTACAACACCTTCATCAGGGGGGGGAGGTGGATCATATCCGGACAGTGTTATTGCTACTACCTATGTTGGAGATGGCCCTAGTGATTTATGTTCTGATCCGTTAGGTAATTACATTTATGTTGTGAATGAAATTGATGATAGTGTAGCAAAAGTCAGGACATCTGACAATGCACTCGTCGGAACTATTGCAGTCGGTTACTTACCGGGAGGAATCTGCATTATTCCCTCTGGTGCGTATCTCTACGTTACTAGTATGTCATATGATAATGTATCTGTCATTAGAACTTCAGATTTCACGATTACTAACACGATTGGTGTAGGAAATAACCCAAGAAGCATCTGCTCTCACCCCAATGGGCAGTACGTTTATGCTGTGAATAACTTTGATGATAATGTCGCGGTTATCCAAACATCCACCAACACAGTTGTTGCTACTATCCCGGTGGGAAATAGTCCATGGGATATATGTACACTCTCGTCTGGGGAATACCTTTATGTAACTAATGCAAATGATGCAAGTGTATCGGTGATAAGAACATCAGACAATACAGTGATTACCACCATTAGCGTTATCGACCCACCAAAGTGCATCAGTGCTCTCCCATCAGACGATTACATCTATGTCACCAGTAGTCGTGCAGGTGTGAACAATACTTCTGTGATAAGAACTTCCGATAACACAGTTGTTGGCAATTATGAAATCGGAGATTTCCCATATGCGATTTCTAGCCTTCCAATTGGAGAATATGTCTACATAACACACCCTGGTAATGACAATGTCTCAATTGTCCAAAGTTTCGATAACACAGTAGTTGCAACCGTTGGTGTAGGTGATAATCCGATGGGAATCTGTGCATTACCATCAGGAGATATTGTCTACGTGACAAATCACGATAGTGATAATATCTCAGTGCTTTCAGCCGAAGGGGGAGGTGGTGGTGATCCAACACCTTCGGTATTGAGCGTGGAATTTACAGGTGACTCAATTACATGCCAGGTAACCGAGACTTGGACAGAATGCCCTGACTCAGATTTTCAAAGCTATACGCTTTATCGCGCCGAGAATCCAGGTATTTCACAGGACACAAGTAGTACCCATAATCTAGGAGTGTTTACTAGTGTTAGTACTACTGAATATGTTGATGATGACGTCACCTGGGAAACAAATTATTACTATGCGCTTCTTATTCGTGATGATGAGAATCTGCATGCCTGGAGTAATGAGGTTGAAATAACTACACCATCCTCAGGTGGTGGTTCTCAAGGCAGCTCGATAGTGGCCTGGGGAGATAACGGTTATGGCCAGTGCGACGTCCCCTCTCCAAATGAGAACTTCGTGGCTATTGACGCAAGTTATCATCACAGCCTTGGTTTGAAGGAGGACAGCACGATAGTGGCCTGGGGATATAATGCTCAAGGTCAGTGCGATGTGCCTGAACCCAATGAGAATTTCATAGCAATTTCTGCTGGTAATGCCCACAGCCTTGGCCTGAAAGAGGACGGCTCGATTATGTCATGGGGTTGGTATTTACATGGCCAATGCGATGTACCTGAGCCGAATGAAGATTTCGTGGCGCTTGCAGGAGGAGGTTTCCACAGCCTAGGCTTGAAGGGTGACGGTTCGATAGAGGCATGGGGCTTTAATAATGAAGGCCAATGCGATGTACCAACGCCTAATTCAGGTTTCGTGGTAGTCGCAGCGGGAGGTGAGCACAGCCTCGGCCTGAAGACTGACAGCTCGATCGTTGCTTGGGGGAATAACGACGAAGGTCAATGCAATGTTCCATTACCAAATACGAGTTTCGTGGCAATAGCTATAGGATGGGATTACAGCCTTGGTTTGAAAGAAGATGGCTCCATTGTTGCTTGGGGGAATAATAATCAAGGTCAATGTAATGTACCTAGCACAAGCTTTGTGTCTATTACATGCGGAGGCAGTCACAGTCTTGGCCTAAAGTCTGATGGCTCAATTGTGGCATGGGGAAGTAACAACTATAGCCAATGCAACGTTCCCTCTCCTAATGAGGGCTTCGTGGACGTTGCCGGAGGTAGTAGGCATAGCCTTGGGCTTATAGTACTGTCTCAATAGGTATTTAGTGAAAAAGTGTTCTGAAAGCACAAGATGAGGAAAACTGAAATATCTTCAGGAGATTTCCGCTCGTAGATCTGAATCGACCATGGTATCTGAATACTGTACCAGGATATTCCTTCCGGGAAGCAATTGATTTGAACTGCATTGTTGCAATCATTGAAAAAGCTTTAAGACTCGCTGCTATCTCCAGGGCTTCGTCTATTTCCCGGCAGTAATAGTCTCTTCTTCCGCTTAGTGAGGAATTGAGCATGGTTACCAAACCGGCATGCAGAACCAGTGAATGCTCCGGAAGCGGAGGGTTACAATTATGAATACTACGGATCAGGTTCCTGGCATCATTCACTGAATCCATTATCAGGTAAATACTTTCTGTGATCGAACCGGCACTGAGCATTCTCAGGGATTCTTCTTTACAGATACTTGATACTTTTTCCAGAAAGCGGTTCATGATGGAAGCCCTTTCCTCTTCTATGCTTCCCGCTCCACCTGTGCATATTACAACAATCGGCCTTACTACAGGTTCGTAGATGCCCAGTTTGCTGTATGGATATTCATTGACCGGTGAGCTGCCGCTGTGACGGTCAGCCCTGGTTCTTCCAAGATCAGTTATGGGTATTCTCACCGGATCATATCCAAGCTTCTTAAGACGGGATACGATATATCCGGTTCCTCCAGGTTGTTTTGCCGGGTGCTGATCCCATATTACAACAGGTATTAGCTCTCCATCGAAAGCTTCGGTTATATCAAGAGAGTATTCAAGCATGTAATCTGCAGAAAGATGATACATGCCAACCGCATCGCTAATAAATTCTGAGGTTGAAGATATCTCAACTCTGTCAGCCTGCTGAACGATTCTGTCGAACCTTTCGCACCAGTTTTCGTTTTCAGATTCGAATATTTTTGTTCTGAAGTGTTCTATCGGTGAAGGCAGAATAATATGTGTACGTTTACCCGTTTCCTGAAGACACTCATGAAACAGTATATCCGCGCCATCAGCTGCTGATGCAATACCGATATCGAGTTTCATCTCAATGAGTTTCTTCTTTAAAAGGGTTTTTATTCTACTGGAGATATGCTCCGGGAAACGAGGGCTGATTCTTCCAGGCCTGTCAATTCTGTGTCCGGCGAAAATGGCTATCCTTGGTTTTCGAATACATCCCAGTATTTCATCTGCGGATATATCATCCGCTTCCAGCAGATTAAGCAGCACCTTCGCATTGGTTCTTGTAGTCTTTATTTGCCCGATGCTGCTGCCTACATGGCTCCTTGCCCCTTTGTACCACCTTGTTGCTGAATCGAAATCTCCCTTTATCAGGTAAGCTTCACCCATGGAAGCAGGAACCCAGAATTCGCTTGTGGTGCCATGTTTATTGTATATATCCCAGCATTCCGCTATTACCTCATCAGCAAGTTCAACACTCAATTCTCTTCTACCCAGAATTAGTGCAAGAGATGATGCGTTCACAGTACACCAGAAGTCCCCACCTGATTCCCGGCCATCCATGTAATTGATGAACGATGAATCCAGAGCTGATTCTGCATTCGCTGGATCAGAGTTAATCAGCTCGAGCCATTTCCTCTTATAGAAACTTCCCAGCAGCGCCAGCAATTCAGGATCCGGTGCTTCACTTATTTTCTTCAGACTCTTAAGCATTTCTATGGCTTCCTCAATCATTCCAAGTTTTGACATACAGAGGGAATGCTGTTTGACTATTTCAGGATCTGGTTTCTCGGTGTTCCTTAAGTATTCATCACCAAGTTCGAAAGCTTTCAGGTATTCTCCCTGTGAAATGAGTTTCTTAAGGTCTGAGCCGCTTGGATAATCCGCTTTATAACCGTCAGTTGAGATGGGATGTTCATTCATTGGCTTCTTCCCTATTCTGGATCAAGGTCTATATACAACCAGGTTGTCATGAAGTGCTATTCCCCAGTTTGATGAGCGGTTACCGAGTTGTATTCTTACATGTTCAATGGTATCAGGGATCGGTACAGGAGATATGAGAACAAGGGAATCATCGATGAAGTAATGAACCCTTCTACCTTCGGTTATCTCCAGACTGTAACTATGCCAGTCATTCAAATACCTGTTCTGGTGGTAATGTGTAATAATAGTTTGATTATTGTAATCCTGAAAACTGGAAAATTTCAAAATACCCTGACGATGTGGGCATCCCCAATCAAGTTCTCCGCTGTATGAATAATCAATCAATGCAATTTGGTAATCGTTTCGTGTCCGGTCGTCTCTATACCCGGGAGTTATAAAGCTCAGCAAGGCTGTAACCCATGTGCCTCTTTCGCTGCACGACATGTACATATCACATTTGACACCAATACCTTCGTAGATCAGGAATATTTCCCTTGAGACAACTCCGCTACCATACATGGAATCACCGTTATTGTTAAAGCAGGGAGGGGTCAATCCAAGGGAATCCAGTATTCTGGGAAGGGGGTCTCCATAGAGTATCCAGTTGGATTCAAGCTCCCCCGATGAAAAATCATCAGAGAAGAGAACTTCGGATGATTGACTTGTGAATGTGAGTGTAACAAGTGTGATTAACAAACCTGGTAGTTTCATGCCGAAGCCACCCCTTTTAGCATGCTGCTATCGTCCATCTCTACTATCATGGTCTGTATACAATCAGATTATCATGGAGAGCTATGCCCCAGACAGAGGAACGGTTACCCAGTTGTATTCTCACATGTTCTGCTGTATCGGGTACAGATACGGTAGAGGTGCAGTAGAGGGAATCATCGATGAAGTAGTTAACCATACTGTGTTCAGTGATTTCCATCCTGTACCTGTGCCATCCGTCCAGCATATCGTTTTGATGGTAAAGCTGAATACTGGATTTATTTTCCTGGTCGTGAAAACAATTAAAGGTCAGAACCCCCTGCAGATGTGGACTCGTCCAGTCCATTTCTCCGCTGTAGGAAAAAGCGAGTGTTGCAATGGTATAACCGCTTTGTGAACGGTCATTTATGTAATCCGGAGTAATAAAGTAAAGCGAGGCTGTAACCCACGTACCTCTTTTGTCGCAGGAAAGGTACATGTCACACTCAATACCAAGGCCTTCACCAATTTCAAACACTTCCCTTGTAATGACACCGCTGCCCGCCATGGAATCACCGTTATTGTTGAAGCAGGGTGGAGGTAGACCAAGGGAATCCAGTATTCTGGGAAGGGGGTCTCCAAACATAATCCAGTTCTGTGAAAGATTTCCCGAGAAGTCATCCATAAACAGTGTGTCTGAAGCATTAAGGCTATGGAAAAGAAAGAGTAGAATCAATACAGAAAGCTTTTTTAATGGAATTGTGTATCCGCTGTGAAGATAGGTCAGCCTTACCATCTTCGCCTGAATAACCTGAGATTGTCGATATGATGAGGCAGGGATCCTGAGCTTCCCCACAGGTAAATCCGTACAGAATCCTGTCCTGCTGCTATATCTATGGAATCTTCAGAGAAAAGGCTGTCGTTGAGCCAGAATTTTACCGTTTCAGTACAGGTTTCAATGGTGAATACCTGTGATATTTCACGCTGAAGCCACAGGGATTCAGGTTCTGTCTTTGTAAATATTACACTGTCATATGAAGATACTGAAACAATTTCACAATCCTGATCGTTAACCCCCCTGGTGTAGAACCATCTGATCTCCATATCGGATACGGTTCCCGGATCAAGATGAAACTCATCTGCAGAGCTTCTGGTAATACCTACTGCAAGCCAGTTACATCCTCTGGCATCAGACATATCCGGTATCAATACTTCAGCTGAGAATGACAGGCCTGCTAAAAGGGGATATTCAATCATACTTACAAGAGGCACATTGTTTGCGTCGCAGGAGTAATTGCCCGTGATAGAATCTTCATGTAATACCGGAGTGTAATTCCTGTTCCGGCCCATTTCCCATATCGTCTGGTCGATGAACCCGTTTTCCCAGTCTTCGGTGAAAAGATCAATACCCGTTTCTTCCCGTTCATTCCATGAACCATCCTGGTTCAGCTGCAGGATCCACGCATCAGGCTGGCCGTACCTTGTGGTAGTTCCTGAAACGAAAAACAATCCCTGTTCATTACAGGAAATGGAATAGAAGTATTCGTCTCCTCCAATATCGATGACACTCTGCCACTTCTCATCACCGTCCTGACTCAGCTGAAGCAGCCAGCCATCGCTTGAACCGTTTCCCCAGGAGCGTGTTGAACCGGCTATCAGAATGTCACCATCGGGAAGCAGAATAGCATTGGAAGCCCCATCGGCGAGGTTACCCCCGAATACTTTTTCCCACTTCAGTGAAAGGTCCGGTGTAAATCTCATTACCGAAAGATCACCGTTTCGCGCACCGTAGGTGTCCTTTGTCATGAAAAGAATTATGTCACCGCCCGGAAGTGCCAGTCCACAGCTTACAGGTGACCGGTTATCACCGATTATGATCCTGTTAATTATTTCCCCATCGGGTGACATCAATTCAATTCCGTTAGCGACGGTGGATGAATCTCTATACACACGCAGTCTATTGTTGTTTTCAAGTATGACGAGTTCGCGGGAAGTACCACCGCCTCTCAGGGTATCGCGGTGTAATAACTCACCGGAAGTACTCATCAATATCTGATGTGTTGCGAGGAAGGGGCTTGAACTAAGCTGCCTTAAAGTGAATGAGAGCAACAGGAGGCTGTCTTTGGTCATATCAAATGAGCTGAGTTCCGGCTGAACAGCTCCGATCCATTCCAGCCACCAATCATTATTCCATATTACTCTTCCAAGGCTGTCGATCCTTATTGCCCTCAAGGGAAATCCTGTATGATCAAAATCTGCATATTCCCCAGCTGCGCAGATGACATCGCCGTTCGAAGCGCGTAGCAGGAGGGGTTTGTCTTCCCCGGCCAGGGAGTCGGACCATGACCATTCAAGGTTGCCTGTGCTGTCGAAATGTGTAACCCACCATTCGCTCCAGAAACCCCAGTCCCATGTTCCCGTTGCGGTAAATCCTCCATCGGATGTGGCAAGAATGTCCGTTGCGTAATCCCAGGAATCGGTCCCCCCGACGATTAGATTCAGAAGATTCCCGGTATTCTCCGTTTGAGGCTCGCTACTGAAGAAACGGACTGCGAATAATACCAGGATCACCGAAAGAGCAGCCAGCAGCAGTACCGGCCAGGTTTTTCGTTTTGCAGTAGTTTGTATTGGAATGTCCAAGGATTTCTGACCATCCTCAGAAAGCACCTTGTTCACAAATTCCAGGAGCCGGATAGAAGCCTGCTTCCAATTGTCGGTAGCATCCAGCCACTGGTGAGAATTGGTGAAATATCTAATACCCTTGGAGAACTCGATATCTTCCAGTTTGAGAGGAATCAGTGGAATTTCAAGATTGGTTGCGATGTCCAGTTCGTTCCTTATCTGTCTTGACCTGTTTACATTAGCGCTGCAAAGGAGGATCATTCCTGATGAGTTCGATATGGCATCGTAAATAGTTTCAGCCCAATCTGCTCCAGGTGGGATATCCCTGGTTGATATCCAGTATTTAATACCCGAAGAATCAAGAAGGTTTATTACCTTTTCAACTTTTTTTGCGTCTTTACTTGAATGGCTGATGAAGATGTACTTATCCAAATTTCACATCCATATAGTAATAGATGACAATTCCTAATAAATATCGTACAATGCTAATTAATCTGTTTCAACTCTAGTTCAGTTCGATGTATCTGTCAAACAACTTTCATCAGTTAATATCACCCAGATAGATCGGTTCCCGGTATGTACCGGAAATTATTCTCGGAAGGATTTCATTCAGAATAGACGGATAAATTCTAAGGCTCTTCAGCCGTTCAGATTCCACCCACTCCACACCCGTCTGCCAGAGATCAGGCACAAGAGCCTGTTCTTCCTGACGGACCGGGATCGCTTTGAAAATCAGCTCCGTCTGGTGAACATCCGCTTCCCAACGGGCAAACTCATGGTTGGCCCCGATGTAATCCCTCACCAGGATCAGCTCTTCCGGTTCCACAACCCAACCCGTTTCTTCAAGCACTTCCCTCTGCATGGCCTGCAGGAGGGTTTCACCGAATTTCTGCCCACCACCGGGGAGAAGGTAGAAGTCTCCCGTATCATCGTGGTTCACAGTTAGCAGAATTCTGTTCTCTTTCACGATTACGGCCTTGCAGGAATTACGTTTCCTGCCGGCATTACCATGGGTTTCAAATGCTTCAGGCATATCAGAGATTGGACCCAACGGTCAGGTAGAACCGCCATATAGCCTGACCTGCAAATACAGCAACAGCTGCTCCAAGGGCAAGGAAAGGGCCGAATGGTATGGGAATCCTTCTGTTCCTTCCGGCGATCATTCCAGTGATTCCGGTAAGTGATCCCGAAAGGAAAGCGATGAAAAAAGCTATAGCTGCGGAAGAAGGACCCAGGAAAGCTCCGATCATTCCGACAAGCTTGATGTCTCCCCAGCCCATTCCACCCTGAAATTCATCAGTTTCATCTTCATGCCCTTCCGGTGCTATGGTATATCCCGGCCTTCGTTTCAATATCAACTCGCTTACGATTCTAATGAGGAGAAAGAGTGAGAATGCCCCTGCAGCTGTAAGCAATGAGGGCAGTAAACCCACACCACCTGGTATCAGAGAGAATGCCAGCCCGACAGCGATTCCCCCAAGGCTTACGCTGTCCAGGATTATCCATTGATC
>DAOWFD010000168.1 GCA_030638185.1 Candidatus Aegiribacteria sp. | reverse complement strand
GGTACCCTCCTTCCGATACCGGTATTAAGGCGCTGATGCCTTCGTGTCTTTCACTCTTCAGGAGATACACGAAGGTTTCACGATTTGAATAGTACTCACTGTTGCGGTTGAAGCCCTCTACAACCTCGGGCGGAATCCACAGTATCAGACATGCAAAGATTACTGCTGCACTCATCAAACCCTCTCCCTCGGTTCGTATGGAACCGAACGTCACTTGCGATACTTACGAAAGATATCTGCGTTTCATTGAAATATTTCTGCAGGTTCCCTTCAATTCTGATCCAGCGTAATGTCCGACTCTTCTGCTTCTTTTCTCAATTGTTGAGAGAGATACTTCAGTGAGATACCTTCCACGCTGATTCTCCTGAAGAGTTCAGGATAAGAATACCTTCCGGACGCACCTATGACCAGATCCAGAATGAACCTGCCGAGCAGTTCCGGCTTATCTGTAAAGCCAGAGACCCCTTCCTTGGAACCAGCGTAGCCAGAAGCCTTGCGGTCCCGAACAGAAGTTCGGGAGGCGGCCGCGTATCTCGGACACTTCAGTTCATTCACATCCCAGACTTTTTTAGGTAGAGCTACCCACATCTGTCTTCTGCGGATTGAGCATGAATGGCGGTCTTCTATGAAAGCATCAGGCTCGGACTGCGTTTTCTAGTATGCTGAGAACTTACCTGTCCGCTCATTCCATTTCACAAAGAGATACGAGAGAAGCATGATCAATACGAATACACCAACTGCAGGGCCGTATCCGATCTTCTCCGGCAGGAAAAACATTTGCTTCATGCTATCAGGCAATGCATCGAAGAAAGCGGGTTTAATGTACTTCGCCGTAAAGGGCATTGCTACTATCATACCGACAATGGAAGCCCAGAGTTTGATATGTCCTTCACCGGCACGCCAGATAGAACCAACGGTGCATCCTCCGGCAATGGTCATTCCAAACCCGAAGATCGTTCCTCCGACGATGGCAGGCACCCAGAAGTGCGGCCATACCCATATCATATCACCCCTGATACCCATGAACTTGATTACGACAAACCCGAACATCGAGACCAGGATACCCGCCATTACCGCGAGTGCGGGGGCAGAGCTACCGGACATGAACGGCTCACGCAGTGCCCTGACAATGCAGAAGCGTGAGCGCTGACAGATCAACCCCAGGTAAAGACCAATAGCTGCGAACCATGCGAGTACACTGCTGGTGCTGGTGTATCTGAAGGCTACTATCAAACCTATTAACACTACAACTGCTCCGAGGATTGGCTGCCAGGATCCCTTGCCCGCGGACAGGATCGACGTGGTTTTTCCACTGCTTAATTTTGGAAATTTACTTACTTCGAAGAGCAGGTACTTAACAGCAAGCCATGTACCGATTACGAGTCCTCCTGTAAAAACGACAGCACCTAGCGAAAGTGCGGGCCAACCGCTGAAAAACCCGCCGATAGTACAGGATACTCCTATTACGGCTCCAAGTCCCATCAGGAGGCCTCCGAAAAGCCCCTTGAAAAGTTCGCCTATAGGAGGAAATCTGAGAGCGAACTGCTTGGAGAAAAGGGCTCCGGCAAAAGCGCCCATCAACAATAAGATACACAGAACTGAGTATGGGAATAGATTAATAGCCCCCATGTTGGAGAATTCCCCGCCCATCAGGTTGAACAGGTTGTCTCCCCAGTTCTTGACTCCCCCTGAAGCACCCCAAGGCTTCAGAACAATGAACAGGCAGATGTTACCCACACCGAGCAGGATTCCACCCACCCACATAGGCCATGTCTTCGAGAAGAAGATATTGTACAGTTCACGCAGACTTCCTTTTCTCTTTGAACCGGTTTCACTCATCGCTATCTCCTTAGCAAAATGAAGCGGTCATCAGGGGAATTCAATCCCTCTTTCCCGCACGAATATACTGACCGTAAACCTATTTCTCGCAACGAATGAAGAACGTGAACCCGTCTTCGACCTCTACAACTTCAAGAAGGCTGTGGCCTGTCTTTTCGCACCACGCCGGTACATCATCCTTTGATCCAGGATCAGTACCGTACATCTCAATGATCTTTCCAACCTCAAGCTTCTTGATAGCTATCGCCAGTTTCAGAATCGGCATCGGGCATGACAACCCCTTGCAATCCAGAATCACATCACCTTGCATGATTCCTCCTTTTCTTGGTTCAGTCTATTTAATCTTAATTACATACCCATTTAGTAGAGATTAAACAAATTAGATTTAGAAAATTTACCAATCCGGGAACCATTGTCAAGACCTGGAAAGCAAGGTTCTCAAGTAACAGAATCGAACATCTTGAATGTGTCTACACCAATTTTACGTAGATTGACCTGACTCAAGTTTGCAAGCTCGGTAATCGACCCGAAAGCATATGATGAATGCGGGTCAGAATACGGTACGCCTTATCTTTATTCCGTTCCTCCTCTGAAGGTTTATCTCTAGATGTTGGATCTGATGGGTCAAAAGGTGGCCTTGCATGGCATTGACGGGGCAGGAATGTCCTCTGTAGTTGTCGCCCAACAGTTGTTTGAGCAAAAAGCCAGTAGATGGTTGTAAGGTGAGCATATTCAAAAAATGGCTATTTTTGGATATGCACTTGCTAGTAATCAGCAACAGATATATATTAAATTAGTCTAATTAATGTAATTCTGATTGGTCTATTATGTTATCGGGGATTGTTATAGCTATTCTTTCGCTCTTGAGTATTCTAACCTGTTCTGATATTCAACATTCAGGTATACAACCCGGTTCAGTGAATGCAATCGAAAAGAATGAATTCGAATCCACATCAGTTTCCATTGCTGTTGAGGATGTACTTCAGGGAGCATGGCAGGTTTCATACCTCGATGGCGATATGAATCCTATAGGCTTGGGAATTCTTCTTATAGACAGCACTGAATATCAATTCATCCATTTTCCAGCTGTTGCGATTCCATCCTGGTACAGTTCAAGATTCAGTTTTGTCAGGAATCTGCATGGATCAGTCGAATTCGGGTATTTACCTGAGACCGTTCAAACAGGTTCAAATGTCTCAGCCAGGCCTGATGACAACCTGAACGAGTTCAATAACCGTGCTGTTCTTGTTACCTGCCAGTTCGATAATGGTGAAAAATTCTATATTATTCTGGATCTCGACGGAATGGAATTATATTTCCATGGAATGCTGTCTGAAATTCAGCTATATCATATTTATAAAAACATCTGAGATTAATCAAATGATTTGAAATAACTGTTACGAAGCAGGATTACGCACGGTATTGTCAGTTCAAGTAGAATGATCGAAGAAAACAGGAACTGATGAGCTTCACTGTCCGGTTTTCCTATTGCTTAAACGATTCGAGGTTGGATATGTACAGAGGTCTGGTAGAAAAACTCGTTCAGAAGAACGATTCGAGAATACTTCTGGCCGTGATTGACGGTGTGGGGGATATTTCAATCGAGGAACTCGGCGGAAGGACGCCGCTGGAAGAAGCTTTGACTCCCGAGATGGACAGATTGGCTGCGGGCTCCGCACTCGGTGTTCATATCCCCATTGCCAGGGGCATTACTCCGGGAAGCGGACCTGCCCACCTTGGAATATTCGGGTACGACCCCGTTACGTATCAGGTCGGCAGAGGGGTGCTGGCGGCATTGGGAGTCGGTTTCAAGCTGAAACATGGGGATCTTGCAGCAAGGATAAATTTCTGCACACTGAACGATAAAGGAATCGTAACCGATAGAAGAGCGGGCAGAATATCCACTGAGAAGTGCGTAGAACTTGTGGGGATGCTTACTGATATAGAAATAGAAGGTGTTGAGACATTCGTGATTCCGGTCAAACAGCACAGGGCATGTGTAGTTTTTAGGGGCAACGGTCTCATCGATGATATGGAGGACACAGATCCCGGGCTTGTGGGTCACAGGCCTGTCCCTGTGACCGGTTCAGACAAATCCCACAGGATCGTCAGGGAGTTTCAGCAGAAAGCGGAAGAAATCCTGAAGGACCAAAATCCAGCAAACTTCATACTTCTGAGGGGTTTTGCCCTTCACAGAGAATTTCCCTCGATAGAGGAACGGTTCGGTCTTACCGC
>DAOWFD010000173.1 GCA_030638185.1 Candidatus Aegiribacteria sp. | reverse complement strand
GTGCGTCTTACAGGAGGGGGAACTATGGTAGTAACGATAGAATGGTCCGGTGGAGGCAATCCCGTGTGTGTCGAACTCTACTGTGGAGAATACCTGATAGAGAACCTGAGCGGCTGGATAGACAACGAAGGCTTTTTCACATGGTACACTGATGTCCCCGGTGAATGGGAGAGCGACAATTATCACATCAGGGTGTCCGACACTCGGGAAACTCTGGGGCGAAGTGCCTGTTTTACAGTAACCCAGACACAGGGACCTGAATCGGCGAGGAATCTTCAGGTTGGTGAATCGGTATCCGGATGGTTCGAATCACCCTACGACGAACGTTACTACAGGTTCGAAGCCAAACAGCTTCAAGCTTACAGGTTCTGTACTGAAGGTGATCTGGAACTTGCGATAGACATACTTGATCAGGAGGGAACGGTTCTGTTCTCAAGTAGAACCACTCCTGACGACCAGCGAACAGGGACAGAAGCAGCCTACTGGGACTGCTGGGATGAGGGAAGCTATATCGCCAGGGCGGTTCCTCTGATGCCCGGAGAGACAGGTGATTACATTCTTCTGCTGGATGAAATTCCAGGTTGGCATGCAGCAAAATCACTCAGCCAATTCCCCAATCAGGAAGGGAAAGTGGATTATCCGGGGGATGTCGACTATTTCTTATTCAGGAGAATCGACGAAGAACGGGTTTATGAGATAACAGTCGAAGGTAATGATCATACGGTTCTTTTCTGGGTTAATACCGATGATACCTGGCCGGAAGCACTGGTTGAAGGCAGTGAGATTTCACTCCTCGAGAACTATCCCGGAGGGGATCTGACAGAAGCTGATTCTTACTATGGCATCAGCGGTCGGACCGGATACTATGCAGTCGAAGGATCGGTTTCGAAGGAAGGTGGAGTAAGCACCTGGGTCATTGTAGGAATTGTCGGTGGAATCGTATGTCTCATCCTTTGTATACATTTTGCACAGCAAGCTGACGATAGTTGCAATTCCTGTTCAGGATTCGGCGATAATTATGATTATAGCGGGTGCTGGGGAGGAGGTGGAAACTGATTAATCATTTCCATTTACTCTTAAAAAGTGTCACATATAAAATCGGTAGTGACATCAGACCTCGTAGTAGATGATCCGCTTTGCTCCCTTGCAGGGGATATGGGATGTTATCCGCGCAATCCATTCCAGGGGACCTGCAACATCGAAGTTCCTCGCAAGGGTGGGGTGAAAGTGTTCGCCTCTGTAGACCACTGTCTTTGAGTTCTCGCTGAAGCTCATTCTTTCCAATGAAAAGGGAGCCCTTGATATGTATTCGCTCAGGGTCTTTCTACCATCAGCATCGCATAGAGGATCTGCGGCTTGCCCGCCGTCACCTCCAGCGATTTATGCTTGAATTTGGTATTCATTTCGGTCTTACTCTCGCGACGAGAACAGGAGGAATCTCGCTGTACTTACCGCTCCAAGACAAAGGAAAAGTCCCGCCGTCATATTCAGGAGGGAATGCTCTTTCCTCGAACCCATCCAGTACGAACCCTATTCTGAAAAGGGGTTGAAGAACCAATTGAAGTGGACGATGGAAGTAAAGTTGAACTTCGGGTTGACCAGGAATACCAACTCCTTGCGACGTGGTTGGTGTCATATATCCCCACACCTTCACTCCATATCGTGTCGATATTTCACCTTCTCGATCTTCCATTTCCGCTATTTGGACCATCCGATCATTATTAAAGCATGGGTGTATCAATGAGAATACGAACCGACCATCCTTTTTCAATAGTCTTAGCAGCGAGCGGAAAAGAGGTTCGATATCAGCCATATCAAAAAGTGCCATACAACAAATGGCTGCATCGTAACGGTGGGTTCCGAGATCAAGCAAGGCAGATGGGTCAGTCGCATCCATAACGCGATAATCGATTCTCTTGTTTTCATCCGATTTGACTGACATCGCTGCTTCAATCATGACCTCAGAGAAATCAAAGGCTGTTACTTTTGCGCCAATTCTTGAAAGCTTTCGCGAGGAAAAGCCATTACCACAAGCGATATCCAGAATCTCTTCGTTTGCTTTGAGATCAAGTAATCGTTCGGTAGCGGGCCATACCAGATGATTGACAAAATCATTTCCTTCACCCATATGCTTATTCCAGAAGGTAGCATTGGAATTCCATACTTTCCGGGCTTTTTCGTTAGCTTCTCTTGGTTTAATTTCTCGCATTATTATTCAGTCTCTTAGTTCTTTTGAGCATAACATTCTTATTCTACTGTATTATGTAAAAAGAAATAGTAGGAAAGTGGATTTTCCGCAATCCTATGATTCGATCACAAAGCAGCCCATTCGTCCCAATAAACCTCCGATTAGCAATAGGAATTTAGATTCCCCACCGTTCCTACAAACCTCCCGAAACAGCAGGATTCTTCGGGCATTCTGACCATGGCGGAATTGATAATCGATGGAAACGTTTAGCGTGGTGTAATAGGTTTCGGGGGCAAATTGCTGACCGGGGGAGTTATGCAGGGGGACTGGTTCGAAGGTCTTCTTGAACAGCTGGGAGGACAGAAAACCCTCAGGGGCTTTCCTGAAAATTCTTTCAGGGCGGTTCGATATTTAGTGGGAAGACCTGAGATCTCACTGGGCGAGACCAAGACCAGAGTATTCCGGTATCTGTAATTTATTAAGGAGATTGACAGAACAAAATATTTACCGTAAGGTTTCTGTTAACCCATAAGGGGGTAAGCAAGTTAATAAAATAACAAAAGCCACATATAAGATGTTTGAATTGGAACGGTCAATAATCCGTAAGGAGCGAATATCGTGCGCATTGTATACGTCTTTGCTTTATTAACTCTTCTGCTGGCGCCATCCGTCAGCATTTCTCAGGACCAGTCTGTGAATGTTCGCGATCTTCACAGATCTCGATTCTCTTTTGTCTTGGGCGGTATCAATTTAATAGGTGTTTCGTTCGATACATTCCTGTCGAGCGAGCTTAATCTGGAGCTCTCTGCCGGTCTTGGTTTAGGGGCCGGTCTAAGGTATCATCCTAAAGGTGCTGATCCAGATGTTCGTTGGTCTCCATACGCAGGAGGTTACATCGGATTCCTCGCATTTCCAGAAATAGACCTGTTCGGTGGTTCTGATGGCGGCCTCATTTGTAAAACGAACCTCTACATCCCTGTAGGTGTTCATTACATCTCCATGTCCGGGAAATTCTCAATAGCCCTGGAGGCTGGGTACATGCATATCTTCAAGACAGACGATGACAGCTCCATTGGGATTGATTCTGATATACCCATGGCCGGTATCAAGATTCGCTGGGTAATCCCCCCATTGTCATTATGGTAAGTTTCCCATAATGTTCTAAGAGGAAGTCCATGAACCGTTCAAGGCGTTACCCATTATTAATTCCTCTATGTAACATTTATGCTATAATACTTAGAAATGAATGGGTGCAACGCTGGGACATCAGTGCATAATTTACTTGTTCTGTGATCTCGCAGCCGGGTTCCCTGGTAGGGAAGGGTTCTGCAGCGCCAGGTTCTATCTCCGGCTTACCGCTTCGATATGAACCGGCATGCCATCAGATCATAGAATTACATTCCTGAATGAATCAAAGGTTTATTCGATACCCTGCATTTCACCTGTTCATTTCGATTATATTATTTCAATATGTGGTACGTTCCAAGGGTGCCGGATTTCACAGTGATCACCCGGGGAATGATCGCGCTCTAAAATCATGTGAAAGGGGAGCGGTATGTCATCCGGAAAGCAGACGATAATATCTGCCGATGTTCTCTACGACGGTCATAGGAAAGTGGAGAACTGCTCTGTTGTTGTTGAGGGAAAGAAGATCATCGATGTTGTTAATAAGAAAATGAAATCCGATTATCACGGCTTCGTGACTCCGGGCTTCATAGACGCCCATTCCCATATAGGAATGGACAGGGAGGGGGAACCCTGGACCGAATCCGAGACCAATGATACCCTCAGTCAGATCCTGCCGGTTAATGACCCCCTTAACAGTATATACTTCGATGACAGGGCTTTCAAAGATGCTGTAGATTTTGGTGTGTTATACAGCTGCATAGTCCCCGGGAGCGGGAATCTTTTTGGAGGCAAGGCGAAGATCATCAGGAATTTCGAGCCCAACAGGAAGAACGCAGTTATAAAAGACTACGGCTACAAGATGGCCCTGGGGTACAATCCGAGGTCCACGACGGACTGGAAGGGTGACCGTCCCAGTACCAGAATGGGAGTTTATGCACTGCTCGAACAGAAATTCGACGAGGTTCTGAACAAACGGGACAAAGCCGAACTCGAGAAGGAGAGAAGCCTCCATAAACTTCACCAGGACTTAAAAAAGAAAAAGCTTTCAAAGAAGGAGCAGGATTTTCAGAGAAAAGCAATCAACCTGGAATACATACAGGAATTCAGCCCTGCCGACCTGGCGATTATCGAACTGCTGGACGGTAAAAAGACCGCCAAGGTTCATGTTCATAAAGAAGACGATGTCCTTTACCTGATCGAGCTTGCAGAGAAATACGGAATCAGGGTTACTGCTGATCACACAGGTGATGTGTTTCACAGGGAAATATTCGATGAGCTGGCAAAGGCCGATATTCCGATTGTATACGGACCAATGGGTTCAGTAGGATACAAAGTCGAGCTAAAGCATGCCTACTATCAGAACGCCGGGCTTCTTATGAAATCCAGGGCATTCTACGGTCTGATGACTGATCACCCGGTGATCTGGGCACCCGCGTTGAGGGACACTCTCAAATTCTTCCTGATCGCCGGAATGAGCCCCGAGGAAGCCATCTCATTGATTACGTTCAAGAACGCGAAGATACTGGGCATAGATGATCAGTTTGGCTCCATTGAGACCGGGAAGACAGCAAGCCTGCTGGTATGGGACCGACATCCACTTGACCTTGCAGCATTCCCGAGAATGGTAATGGCCGAGGGAAAGATAATCAGGAAGATTTGATTAAAGTGAACTGGATTTCTCGCCATATCGGAATCAGCTCCCGATAACTTTTCTGTTCCCTTTTTCTCAGTTTTTTCATCTGGAGTCAAGGATACCGCCAGAAATATTCTCGGTCAACGCTATTGCTGGCGAATTTACGCCGGAAATCCACATCAGGAACACTATCTTGCCAGGGAACGTAATCCGCATCGGACTGGCAGACAAGCTCCAATGGTTCAGGTGGAGGTCTGGGGCCCGGACGCAACTCCAGGTGCTTCAGAATGCGCCTGATTACCGAAGGCTGCTCTAGGAAGGAAAGTCGCCGGTATCTTAAAACCATTGACGCATATACAGTGTTCACTTATTCTACGTTAAGGTTGATAGTAACCATATGGGGCCGGTAAGGCTGAACCTGATATGCGTTTACTCATTGCATCAGATGCACTACGATTACGTTAACCTTCGTTCAGAGATATCAGAGGGAGGATAATGTTTTCGAAAATATCCATTGTTGCCATTTCTATACTTGTGTTTGCACCATTTCAAGCCTATGCTGATACAGCAACCCAGACTGATTGGTCCGGTGGCGACGGAGTCCCGGGACCCGTCATTGATTGGGGGAACAGCTACGATACTTCCAGCCGGGTTGACAGCACCGGTGGCACATTGTACTTGACTAAAACCCCCCTTGCTACTCCAATCGAACACATCGTAGAAGAGAACTTTGGTGCCCCAGGATCAGTCTACGCCGCTGATGTTGACGGTGATGGTGACATGGATGTGCTGGGATCTTCCAATAGTAATTCTAGGATCCACTGGTGGGAGAACACAGACGGCTCCGGTACCGTTTGGTTTGAGCGCACTGTAGATGATAACTTTGAAAATGTCAACTCAGTCTACGCCGCCGATGTAAATGGTGATGGTTATATGGATGTGATGGGAGCTGCAGTGGGTGCCAATGACATTACCTGGTGGGAGAACACGGACGGCTCCGGTACCGTTTGGATCGAGCATACTGTAGACGGAGATTTCGATGGGGCATGGTCAGTCTACGCCGCCGATGTTGATGGTGACGGATATATGGATATTCTGGGTGCTGCCTGGCTTGCTGATGACATCACCTGGTGGGAGAACACGGATGGTTCCGGTACCGTTTGGATTGCGCACACTGTTGATGGAGATTTCGATGGCGTACGCTCAGTCTATGCCGCCGATGTTGATGGTGACGGCTGCATGGATGTGCTGGGTGCTGCCCCGAATACCGCTGACATTACCTGGGGGGAGAACACGGACGGCTCCGGTACCGT
>DAOWFD010000426.1 GCA_030638185.1 Candidatus Aegiribacteria sp. | reverse complement strand
AGGCCGCCTTCTGGATGAGATATCAACCCTGGGCACCGTTTCGTCCTCAGGAAGTTCCATCAGGGTTGAACTGGAGACAGCGAATCAGCTGATCCCGATGATGAGGATGCTGGATGAAGCGGACACAAAGATACTTGATTTCCGCACAGTGGAGAACGATCTGGAGGACATCTTTCTTGAGATGATCAGGGAGGAAAAAGAATGAAATTTCTAAACCTGATAGTTGCCGAGGCAAAAATGCTTATCTGGACCCTCCGCAGATACCTTTTCAATACACTGATGGGTTTTGGCGTCATGTTCCTCATATTCATGGGAATGTTCTGGGGTGTGAAGACCCTCGGTGGATCGGGAGTAACCGGTGATTCTCTGGACAGCATGCTTGTCGGTTACGTGTTGTGGGTAAGTGCCATGCTTGCCATTTCCAATACCGGTAATGAGATAACAAGCGAATCACAGAGAGGAACACTCGAGCAGCTTTACCTTTCTCCAATGGGGGCTGATAAGATATTCTTTGTTAAAGCTGTAATAAACATGGCCTTCAATTTTCTCTTCATTACAGGCATGCTTTACCTTTCCATGGCAGCTACAGGCAGATGGATGACCGTCAACCTTCTGTACCTTTACGGAATGGTGCTGCTATCCACGCTATCTCTTGTTGGAATAAGTTTCATGATGGGAGGCATCGGACTCATCCATAAACGGATAGGCTCGGTGAACGGGATTCTGTCCTTCGGCCTTATCGGTCTCATGCTTCTTCCCACATATCCCATAACGCCATACGCTTTTCTACCCTTTGTGGCCGGAGCCGCCGCGGTGCGTAACAGTATTGTAAGGGGACATGCCTACCCGGTGTGGTGGTATCTTTTCATAGTCGGCAACAGCCTTATATACCTTGTTCTGGGACTGATGATATTCAGCAAAATGGAGAAAAAAGCCAGACGGCTTAACAAGATGGGACAGTATTAGTATCCTTTTCATAGTCATGAGTATCCCTGCAAAGAGCCATAAGTTCTCTGTATTCAAAGGCCAGAATTTTTCTTTTTCGTAGATTCTTCAGGTTCTTTATGCCGGTATGAAACGCATCCTTTGCTATCTCAGGCTGCTTCATATCTTTAACAGCCAGGTTCATGATCCGCATATATATCTCAAGTCTCCCCGGATCCATGCATATCATTTTCTTCAGCATATCAAGGGCTTCTTCATACATGCCGTCCATTATTCGCGCTTCGATCACGCTGAACCCGAGGTTGATCTCCCGACTAACTGACTTTGGATTAAATATCGATCCAACTGGATTTGAAACTAAAAGGGACAAAGGTTCCACCAGAAGAAAAGCGACTATGATAAGCGGAAGTGGTGCAAAAAAGGCTTTCGTAAATGAAAGCGGTATGAACAACCACAAACTTAATAAGAAGAAGGGTATCGATAACAGGAATCGCTTAAAAAGCAACCTCAGAGCAAATTTCTTGTCGTTCAATCCCTGAAATCCTCCCTTCTTCAGGTTCCCCATGCGGCGAGAAGGAGGCAATCTGAAAAGATGATCATATCTGCATGTCCCCCGAAAGGAATCTGATTTTTTCCCTGATTTTCCTGGATACTTTATCACTTTTAAATGCTGTAAAGAGGTCCAGAGCCTTTCGTCTGTATTGTTCTTCTCCCGTTATCCTGTATATCCTGCAGTAAAGAGCTGCCAGATGTTCTTCAGTATCCTCGACTGAAAGCATTTCTTCAAGTACGGCAACACCTGTAGAAATATCTGAAGTACATGCCAGGATCGAGGCTTTCAACAGATTAAGGTTGAAAAGAATCTCTTGCTGACCTATATCTTCAGACAGATCAAGAGCTTCATCGACTAAAATGGATGCTTCAACGTATTTCTTCAGATCACAAGCTATCTCTGCACGCAACAGCAGAAAATCGGAAAGAAGGTTTCTTGCCCCCAGTTCCCTTAAAAGCTCTATACCGGTATCCAGATAAGCTACCGCTATAACCGGATCATTCTGGATCCTGGCGATATCGCCGAGATCGCAGTTTGCGTGTGCGCATCCTTTCTTGTCTTCAAGATCTGTTGATATGTTCAGCTTGAGAATAAAATATTTCCTGGCCTTATCGTAGTTCTCAAGTTCGCGAAAAACATAACCAATCAGGCCATAAGCTTGAGCTACACCCTGTTTATCCTCGATCTGCTCGGAGATATCAAGTTTTATCTTCGCATACTCCATAGCTTTGTCAAGTTCCTGAAGATCAAGAAAAATAGCTGTCAGATTTCCTGTTGCGATGCTTTCACCCTTTCTGTATTCGATTTCCTGACAGATCTGAAGCATTTTTTCGAAATATGTTCCGGCTTCCTCGAATTTTTCCTGGCTGAAGAGAAGAACCCCGATATTACCGACTGCAGTTGCTATTGCTCTCTGATCCCCCATTTCGTGTGCTATATCAAGTCGTCGGGAATAGCAGTTCATCGATTCTGAATAGTTGCCCTGGATGTGATAGATATTTCCCAGGTTGTTTAGTGCACCTCCCACTTTTTGCCTGTAACCAACTTTGAGAGCGAGTTCCAGCTGTTCTTTATAATGCTGTTCCGCATCGCCTATTTTTCCCTTGCGCCAGCAACAGTTTCCAAGCTTTCCGGTAGGAGCTACCATCGCGCTCAGGTTGTTTTCCTTTCTGGCAAGTCTCAGTATTTCTTTGGTACTTTCGTAACAACCGTCAAAGTCGCTTTTAACCCATTGAACACTGGCAGTAGACTGAAGCATGTTGATCCTGAGCAGATAGTCATCGAAATCCCCGACAGAGGCCAGTCCCAGCTCCGCATATTCCACAGCTTTGTCAATATCACCAAGATGGAGATACAGGTCAGTGAGTTTGGCAGCTATTTCAGAAATACCCTTCCTCTTCTTCTGTTTCTGCTGAAGGTTACTGTATACTGAAAGAGATTTTTTCATTAGATTCTCTGCCTCTTTAAGATCTCCACTGGTTTTCCTGACCAGCCCGAGATTGAGGAGATTGTCTGCAAGTATGTTCATCTCTTTCAGGTTGTCGGCCTCTGATATGTTGGCTCTGAGAATACTTTCGGCTTCACTCAGATTTCCTGTTCGAATCAGTATATTCACGATTGTGGAATTAATTTCGAGCCGTGTTCTTTTGTCATCAGTGTGATCAAGAAGTTTTCTGTATAGGGATACCGCTTCCTCGTTTCTATAGTCATGTTCAGCACATGAAGCTGCAATTTCTGTATACTTCATGGCTGAAACGATAAGACCACCCTTTTCAAAGTGATACGCAAGGTCGGAAGCCCTGGATATCTTATCTCCGTAAAGACGTTCCATTGCTCTGGCAGCAATTTCATGAATTGCTCTCAACCTTTTCTTTAACTGCATTTCATAGGCAGCATCTCGAAGTAATGCATGGCTGAAGATGTAGATGATCTCGCTGAGTGCAGACCAGATCTTTTCTCCTTCTCCCTCATGAAGAACGCCACGAATATCAGCGCCCTTCAACATTGCAGAAAGAACTCTTATATCGAATTCTCTTCCAAGCACTGCTGCTGTCTGAACAAGCCTGCGAAGTCTTGTAGACAACCGGTCAAGCCTTGCGATTATCACTGCCCTTATACTTTCAGGTACTTCAACGCCTGAGTCTGAAAGTCTGCAGAGATCATCAGAGAAATCGATAAGACCATTCTCTTTCAGGAACAGGCAGAATTGCTCTATAAAGAAGGGATTGCCTTCAGCTTTTCCATGAATGAAAGAGATGACATCTTCATCCGCGGGACATTCAAGAATTTCTTCTATAAGCTGTGTAACAAGTTGCCTGTCAAGTGTGTCAAGCAGGATATTTTCAGTGGTAACATCAGTTCCCGTTTCAAATGTCGGTATACTTCCATCTTCGTTCTTTCGACTGGTCACAATAACCGCTGCCGGGTAATCGCTGACATTCCTGGTAAGAGTGGAAAGTACTCTCAATGTATCCGGATCGGCCCAGCTGAGATTTTCTATAACAATAACTAAAGGATTCTGAATGCATATCGTTTTGAAGAACTCTTTTATCGCTACCATTGTATTTTCAAAGCGCTGTTCAGGTTCAAGCTGATAGTAAAGACTGTCTTCAGAAGCAACTCCAAGAAGAGCGGCGAGCATTGATTTCGTTCGAACAAGCTCTGAAAGAACAGAATCTGATCGAACATCATCGCTCCTGCTGGCTGAAAGCAGTTCACTGAAAACCCTGGAGAATTTTCTTTTGTTCTTTTCCTTATCGCGGGAAGAAATCTGATCGAAATATTCTCTGAAATAGCTTACGAATGGATTGAGACTACTCCTGAGTACTTCGTCACATTCCAGTACAATTATGTTAACCTGTGATCCAATTTTATATATCGTTTCTCCCACGAGTCTTGATTTGCCTATACCTGCTTCCCCGTAGATGTAAGCAACTCCGGCGAATTTTTCTTCAAGAATCGGTTTCATGAATTCGAGTAGCTTGTCCAGCTCTGATATTCTTCCAACGAAACAGGATTCCGCTCTCAGGCTTCTGCCAATACGACCCGACAGAGCAAATGCATCAACCTTTTCTGAAACACCCTTCAATCTCAGGTTGCCTTTCCGCTCAGTGCGGAAAATAGCTGATGCCTTTCTGCTGGCCTCTTCTGTAAGCAGTATTTCACCTTTATCCGACACCTCCATGAGTCGTGAGGCCAGGTTGACTTCGCTGCCAAGCACTGTATAGGTACATCTTCTTCTGGTTCCTACACTTCCGGCATATACACGGCCGTAGCCAATTCCGATCCTGACCTTATTCCGTGACAGGCGACGAATGGAATCTGCGAAGTCAACTGCTCTCTGGAGGTTATTCTCGAAAGAAACAGGTGCACCAAAAAGAACAAGGAATCTCGGTGGGGAAGCGGTGAAATCGAGATTATTGAAGTAACCTCCCATCGATTCAACGTTTTCGAGTACAAGTCTGATGTAATCGTTAAAAATATGTTTGTCTTCCGGCTCATCGACGGAAACAAAAACGGAAGCAACATCCCGGAATTCTCCTGCCAGACGATATTCCAGAATTTTACCCGGAGCAAAAAAGGAGGCAGTTTTTTTACTCACTCTTCGCATGAATTCCGTAACAGATGGAAACGGCTTAGCGTTGACGACATCAGAAGAAGTAACAGATTCCGAGTAGTTATTCGCTGTTTTCATTTCACCCGGTGCGCATTTGTCAGCGGCAGCGGCAGAAAACCCGATAGGTTCCCCCATGTAGTAGAATGCTTTTCTTCCTTTCGAACCGACTATACCCCATGTAACAAGGCCACTGGCTATGCCGATTTTCTCAGAGAGCTTGAAATCACCTGCTGGTGTTCTCAGTAACCCTTTCGCCCGGAAGAGATTCTGTATTGCTTCTGCGCATTCAAGCGCAATCTGTCTTTCATCTTTCGGAAATACTCCCGTGAGCGAATCCCCGGCGAAACCTGTTACAAATCCTCCTCTTTGGTATATTGCTCCGATTACAGATTTCATTACCCTGTTCAAAGTTGAAGAAAGGACTTCCGCACCTTCCTTCCCCAACGACAGAAAGGATTCTGTCATGGCTGTAAACCCGGAAATATCAACATGAATCACACAGGCCGCAAAGGAACCTCCGATTTCGCCGTTCCTGAACTCATTCGCTATATGTCTTGGTATTATATTCATCATCTTTTTATACAGTTGGTCAAAATGATACACTCCTGCACGGGAAACACCTACTGTCTGAACAGAGTATCACGACAGAAAAGTACAATGGCAAGCCGGGCTATCTATTCAGATGGCCCGGTTGCTCGAAGTAGTATAATGCGTCTCTGTCAGATGAGGCTCACGATTAGTGCGCCCCATACGGTGAGGAGCACATTGCCGATGGCGTAGGGCACCGTGTATCCGATTACGGGTATAGAACTCTCCGCATCCTCCTTTACAGAATTCAATGCGGCGGTGCACGTTCCGGCTCCCGTCATGACCCCAAGCAGAAGAACCGGGTTCAGCTTCAGGGCATACAGGCCGAAGAGCCATGTAAGCACATGGGGAATAATTGTAAGACATACTCCGGCAAGGAAAATATTTATTCCCGCCTGCTGCAGAGCCGCCACAGCTCTTGGACCGGCTGAAATCCCCACGCATGCTATAAACAGGTTAAGTCCCAGGTTAGTGAATATCCACAAAGTAGGCACCGGTATACTTCCCCATGTAGGTCTTCTGGATCTCAACCAGCCAAAGAATATCCCAGAAATGAGGACTCCACCGCCTACTCCCAGGGTTATGGGAATACCACCAACGTTAATTGCCAGAAGACCGACCAGAGTACCGGCAATAAGCCCGATTCCCACTGTAACCAGATCGGTAACCGTCGATGGACGCTCCGGATATCCGATAACATCAACGAGCTTCTCAACATCTGGCCTGCTGCCGATAATCCTTATTACATCACCTGTGTACAGCTTCAGACCGGGGCCCAGGGGGAGTTCATGCCCCTGTCGGTAAATGCCATGTACAAAGCATCCCTGTCCATAACTGCTGAATATTCCCCTGAATGTCTGGCCATTCAGCTCTTTGTTGGTCAGGCAGATACTCAAAATTTCCCCCAGCATTTCATTTATGTACCTGTCATCCACCTCCGGGCCAATAATTTCGCACGCTTTATAAATGCGCCTCCGATAGCCGGTAAGAACGATAACATCTCCCTTTTCAAGCTGGAGATCATCTGTAATTTTTCCAATTATTCTGTCTCCCCTTTTCAGGACATCGATTGCAACGTACTCGGGGAACATTAACCGGACTTCAGCAACCGTGCTGCCGATAACTCACGGCATTTCCACTCTGTATGCCCTTGGCATTACAAGATTTGACCAGTGAAAGGCTTCAATGGTGTCTTCAGCTTTCACAGAATCCAGTTCGGCCTCGGCCTTTCCTGCTTCCGAGGGAAGATCAAACTTCCAGAGCTTCGCGAAAACTTTCAACAGGATAATCAGTCCAGCGGTACCGAAGATGTATGTTACAGCATATGCAACTGCCACATCGGATTTCAGGTTCATGCTGGAAGTCACTTCCTGATTTGTAAGGTGGAGGATGGCTCCATCAGCTGTTCCAATCACTGAGGATTGTGTGAGGGCTCCCCCCAGTATACCGCCCGCATATCCCCTATTAAGACCGAAAACCTTTGCAAGCATGATTGCCGCAATCAGCGCAAGTACACCGAAGAAGACCGCTATGAGTACGTATTTAATTCCTCCGCGTTTCAGTCCGCTGACAAAATCAGGGCCCACCCTGTAACCGATGGCAAAGATGAAGAACCCGAATGAAATGGTCTTGATCAGGCCAAGGTCGTATTCAGTATTCCTCAGTACGAGCGCTCCAATTGCAATAGCTACAAGAAGAACACTTGTGGTGGAGCCAAGAGAAAATGTCCCGAATTTCACCTTTCCGAGGGCGTACCCGGCGGCCAGGGCAGCAAAGATCAACAGAGAGGGATTATGTTGAAGGAATGTTACAAGAGCACTGAATATTGAATTCATGAGTCTTCCCCAAAATCATTCTGTGTCGGTGAATTCATCTGGTTTTCTCCCACTCTTTTCTGTACTCATCCAGCAGATCGCTTATACCCTTGCCTATTTCCGCATAATCATCCTTGAACAGGTTGGCCAGGGACACCCTTACCGACATCTCGGGCGCGTCAAAACCACCACCGTCCATCAGAACGATTCCCTTCTCCTCGGCCAGCCTCCAGACAAAGTCTATCGGCTCGTGGGTCTTTTCCATCCAGCTGCGGAATTTCTCCCCATATCTCTCAAGAGCAAGTTTCTTGATATCGATGGTCGTATAGTAGCAGGCGTAGCAGGGAAGCTCCGGCCCCTCGGTTCCAAGGGCCTTGTAAAGGGTTTCATACCTTTCATGGACGATGTCCTGCATTTCCTTTCTGTAAAGATGACTGTCGCTGTCCAGCAGTTCCTGCAGGGAGAAGAACACCATCATTACCTGCTGCGGAGTTGAAAGACCGGCGGTATGATTCAGGGCAACGGCGCGGCTGTCAGCAACCAGCCTGTCTATCAGTTTGATTTTCGAGGGGTCTGTTGCGATGGTCTTGTACCTTTCGTGCAGCTCCTTTTTCTTCTTCTCAGGAAGGGCGGCTATCATCTCATCCAAAACGTTATCTTCATAGATACCTATGGCTCCAAGCCTCCAGCCCGTTGCACCGAAGTTCTTGGAGTAGGAATAAACAAGAATTGTGTTTCTCGGCGCCATCGCCACCAGGGATTTGAATCCGTTTACAAAGGTTCCATAGACATCGTCTGTCAGAATGATGAGATCCTTCCTTGTGGTTCTGACAAGTTCAGCGAGTTTCGTAAGGCTCCTGACGGCCATACTGACCGAAGTGGGGTTAGAGGGATTCACCAGGAAGAAAGCTTTTATGGAGGGGTCAGTAAGCTTATCCAGTTCCTCATCAGTGTACTGCCAGTTATCGTTCTCATCCTGCTCGACTTCGATCTCAACAAGTTGATAATCGTTAAGCACCGGAATTTCAATGTACGGTGTGAAGATCGGGGTTCCCAGCGCAATTTTATCTCCGGGACGAATCAGTCCGTTTTCACTTAGTGTGTTGAAAATGTAGGTCATTGCAGCTGTGCCACCCTCGGTAACGAAAATATCCATCGTTCCATCCGGTGGATCATCATCGCACATAGTGTTGTTCAGGTAGGCTCTTACGATCTCTTGTGTGTTCCTCAGCACCCTGTCGGGAGTGGGGTAGTGATCGCCAAGAATTGCGTCAACCATTTCACCAACAAAGGAATCGCCGTCAAGCCCAAGCTTCACAGTAACATAGCCGAACGCGTCCCTGAGAAAACCCGCTCCATTCTTTTCAGCATGAATACTGCAGAATTCAAGGTATCGATCAGATGCTCCCTTTGAATCAGGCGATCCCGCAAGCCCGGGTCGGCTCATTACCCGGTGAGCCTCCTCAAGGGCAAACGAGCCGAACAGAAAATAGGCTTCTCTGGGCTGGACAGCAACCCAGTTCGGGTTCCCTCTGCCGGCATTGAGCATCATTCTGATTTGTGGGTTCTGAGTCATGGATATAAGCTTGTCCTTCAGCTCAAAAGGGCTGAGGGGTTCGTACTTCTTTTCAATCTTTGCTCTATCCATTATTCTACCTTTCACTGTTTAATAAGCCCGCCACTGCTGCTGCGGCAGGTGAAATGGTGCCATACAGTGAATACCGTTCGGCTTCCTCCGACACATAGTGTCTTATGATAATATTCCTTCGGAGAATGCGGTGTCAATAACACATCCGCGGTATTGCTTCATCTGTATTGAGAAAGTAGATTTCATAGTATAAATCGAAGCAAAGTATCTATATGATACGATTTTTTTTGCATATTCAGATATACTGCTGGAGGCTGATATGGTAATTGTCAGACCGTTTAACGGGCTTCGCCCTGTAAAGGAGCTTGCCGATAAAATCGCATCTCCACCCTACGATGTCCTGGACTCGAACGAAGCAAGGATACTTGTAAAGGAAAACCCCCTGAGTTTTCTCAGAGTTGTCAAACCTGAAGTTGACCTTGATCCATCAATCGATCTTTATAACTCAATGGTCTACGAGCAGGGTGCTTTCAATCTTCGCCACCTCATGGAACATGGAGAGATGATACAGGAAAAGAAGCCTATGTTCTACTTCTACCGCCAGATCATGGGCGATCACTCGCAGGTTGGACTAGTCGCGACTGTCTCCGCTGAGGATTACCGCAACAATCTTATCAAGAAGCATGAGTTCACGAGAAAGGTTAAGGAGGAGGACAGGATCCGCCATATAGAGACCCAGAATGCCCAATGTGGCCCTGTATTTCTTACTTATCCTGATGTTCCGGAATTCGACGACCTTCAGAAGAGGATTTGCGCCGAGACCGATCCGGAATGTGATTTCAAATCACCCGATGGTATCCGGCACACTCTATGGCTGGTGAATAAAAATAAGGACATAGAAACCATCGAGAGTATCTTCAGGGATGTACCCTCCCTCTATGTAGCCGACGGTCACCACAGGAGCGCCGCAGGCACAATAGTTGCCGAAAGAAGACGCCAGAGCAACAGCAGCCACACTGGTAATGAGGAATACAATTACTTTCTAGCGGTAATATTTCCAAAAAGCCAGATGAAGATATTGCCCTACAACAGAGTGATTACTGATCTTAATGGTAATTCAGAGAATGAATTCATAGATAAAATCCGTGGAAAGTTCAGAGTTACCGAGAATACTGTTCCCTCGCCTGACTGCAAGCTGAAATATTCAATGTACCTTGATGGAAAGTGGCATGGTCTGGAACCGAAGGATGGCAGCTTCCCGGCTTCCGATCCTGTGAGAAGTCTGGATGCCAGCATACTTCAGGAAAATCTTCTAAACCCTGTACTTGGCATAGATGACCCGAGAACCAGTGATCGTATCAAGTTCGTCGGCGGGATACGTGGTACCGAGGAGCTTGAAAAACTTGTGGATTCAGGCAAATTCAGAGTTGCATTCTCTCTTTTCCCAACGTCCATTGATCAGCTTATAGAGGTTGCTGAAAGCGGTAACGTGATGCCTCCAAAATCGACATGGTTCGAACCAAAGCTCCGAAGCGGAATGGTTGTACATCTACTGTGAGAGGAACCATTGCGGTATTTCTGGTCTGTATCGCTCTTATCTCCTGCGGAGAAACTGACAAAGCTTCCAGTGTCGTAACCGCTTTTTCAACAGCAATTTCTGATTCCAGTTACCAGGAGGCCTGGTCTCTTATAACCCCCCAGAGCCGGCAATGGTACGATTCCACTGCTGCGATCCTGCATGAATTCGGCTGGATAGAATCTCAGGCGGCTGTAACCAGTCTTGCGGGTAACATGACAGAAGACGAATTCCTCAGCCTGACGGGAGAGGATATCTTCGTAAGGATGGTCAGCATGTCTGAAGATGTGCATAATCTCAGTACAAGCATCAAGTCTGTCAGTTATCCAGACAGCCTTGTTGGAGTCGTAGTTGTCAGAACGGACGATGGCCTTCAGGAAATCATCGTCAGAAATATCGGTGGGGAATGGCTGATCGACCTGATCAGCCTGACACCTCCGGTTGAAGGAGGGTAAGCATGATGGCGGGAAAGAGCAAAGGCATTGTTATTTTTTCATTTCTCTTCGGAGGAGTTGGAATTCTCTTCCTGCTCTGGGGCCTGGGTGTTTCGGTAGGCAAATGGTGGCCGGTGTTCTTCTCGGCGATTGGAATTGCATCTTTCGCCCGTGGTTTCCAGGAGATCGGTAATGTGGTTTTCGGCATGCTTCTCATAGGATGGAGCGCTGCCGGAATAGTATGCCTTCACGCGAATGAGCTTGGCATTGATCATGGGCTGCCGTTTTTCATAGGCGCTTTTATACTGTGGATCCCGGCATCATGGTTTATAGGCAGGCTTCTAAGCACAGACACTAAATAGCGTACCGAGCAACCCGGACAGTCTCAGGGCATCGACCTCTCTATATTGGAAAGTGTTCCTGAGATTTCTGAAAGCTCATCTGACACATCGTCGATATTATCTGCTATTCCCCTGAGGTAGTAGCTGTCTCCAAAACCACTTGAACTGTCCCATTCAGCGTACGCCGCTCCGGGTGATATCAGGTATCCCACCAGGAATACCACAGCCAGGGCAACAAGAACCACGCCCACTGCAAAGGCTTTCTCGAAACCGTTCTCGAACCTTACATCAACCTTCATCTCCGTCCATCCTCTCAAAGTAAAAGTCTTGAGCCTGGAATAGATTTCTTACGGATCTCTTCAAATTCAGTTTACTTTATTAATAATGAGGGATGCTTTATATGTCAGCTGTCAATTACAAACAATCGCCTTATTCGCCTTCTGACCGCCAGGAATAACTCTTTCAAGGATTGTTTTATTCCCGGGGAAGCGATAGCTCTTTTAAAAGACAACAAATACACTTCGGGTGGAGTATGGTCATTAGGCGAACTTTCAAACATTAAATCTATAATCCTTTCATTCTTAACAAAAAGAAGGGT
>DAOWFD010000053.1 GCA_030638185.1 Candidatus Aegiribacteria sp. | reverse complement strand
TCCTTACTATTATTTAGGGCATAGTCTTCTGTGGCCGCAACTCTTTTACTCTCAAACACTTACGCGTTACGCTCCGCTGTAACTAGGAAACTCGGGCTAGACTAACAAAACGCCCCACTTCAAAACCATTCTCCAACAGCAGTAGTGTTGTCATCAACCTGGAAACACGCCCGTTGCCGTCACGGAAAGGGTGAATACAAAGCAGATTCAGGATGAAAGTTGCGATAACCAGAAGAATGGGGATGTGTTCCTCTTCGCAGGCTTTCCTGTAGTTTCGGCATAGATTTTCCAGCATCTCGGGAGTTTTCTCAGCAGATGCTGGAATAAACCTCACTCTTCTTTCACCATTGGGCAGCAACTCGACAATCTCGTTGTTCTTTGTCTTCCATTTGCCGGCATCAATTGATACACCCCCTTGAGCCAGGTAGTGCAGTTTCTTAATTACTTCCGCTGAAACAACAATCCGATTCTTTCGAGTAAAAAACCAGTCCAGAGCCTTCCTGTACCCTGACAGTTCTTCTTCAGATCGATCCCGAGGTTTCGCCTTACCCAGTACTACGGGGCGTAATCTTTCAGCTTTGATTGTAACACCCTCGATACGGTTGGAGGATTCGACACTCTGTATGATTGCCAGTTCCCGCAGAACTTCAAGAACCTCCGGTTTCTTTCTGATCCAAAGTTCCTGTTTTCCCAAGGCTTCCATGCACGATCCAAGCAACCACACTGTACTTAGGGGAATGGAAATCCCCGCAAGTTTATCCGATGTAAAAGAAAGCACTTCTTCACCTCCTAGCATAGTAGCTTAATAATAGCCTATTTTCTGCCAAGTAGCCAATTCACTTCACCAAACATCTATTTTGATAGAGAAGACCGCAGGATCATCCTCAATCCCCGCTCCGTCAATAATCTCCTCTCCCAAGAATCCCCCATTGCCAGTATCCGTCTTATCTCTCGTTCAGGTAGTTGAAGAAGAGAGAGCCACTGGTTGACTCTGGCTCTTGAAATTCCACGCTTTCTGGCAAGATCAGCTTGAGATAGCCCTTCCCTGCTCATCTCCTCTGCAAGTTCCTGAGCGAAGAAAATCGGATTACGGTATGTCCTTAGGGGTTTTGAGTTATATGCCCTTGAAGAGAGTTCATGTTCCAGTTTCAGTATTGAATCACCAAGGGTTCGAGTAGATCGTGAATTGAGGCGCCATTTCAAGGCTCTACCCCACCGAAGGAGGCACTTTCAAATATCAGGCACATAAGGCTCTGACCCTTAATCCATAGCTGGCTCTACATCACAGAAGGTACTTTCCATTATCAGAAGCCATTTTATTCGTTCACCGTTGTATAGTACTTAAGACCATACCGCAACCTTGCATATTCCCATATTGGGAAGTATTATTCCCATTATGGGAAGTAAGAGTGATTTGACAGAAATTCCCAAAAAGGGAAGAAATACACCCATCAAGGGAAGTATCGATCTCCCCACCCTCGGATTGGCAGAGAGTCTTTTCTCGCGTGTTCAACTGCGTGTCCTTGCTCTGCTATTTGGTCAGCCGGAAAGAAGCTTCCAGGGAGCTGAACTCATCCGTCTTGCCGCCTCGGGTGTCGGGGCTGTCCGTCGTGAGATCAGGCGCCTTGTATCCAGCGGACTTGTCATCGAGGTTCCTCTTGGCCGCCGGAAGCTGTACCGCGTGAACCAGAGTTCACCAATCTTCCAGGAACTGCACGATCTTATTCTAAAAACAGTGGGTCTTACGATACCGGTGCGGGATGCTCTTTTACCCTTCACCAAGAGTATCCGTACCGCGTTCATCTACGGCTCGATTGCGATGGGTGATGATTCCGCCTGGAGCGATGTGGATCTGCTAATCGTCGGAGAAGACCTCGCTTATCCAGACGTCATCAGCGCTCTGCAGCCAGTGGAGCAGAGAATCAACCGGAAAATTAGCGTTCAGATGATTACATTCGCTGAGTGGAGAGAGAAGAGTTCCTCCGGGAACCCATTCATTCTGAACGTGCTATCGAAGCCAAGGTTGTTTCTGATCGGATCTGACAATGACCTCGAATGAGCTCCAGAATCTCGTGAAAATAAGAAAGCTCAAAGAAGAGCCAGGTTCCCAGATAGAGTTCGACAGCCTTGTGCTCTCCGGCAGGAGACGCTTTGAGGATTCGAGGAATCCACTGCTGTCGTTCGACAGTCGATTCGATCTTGCCTACAACGCTACTCATTCGCTATCGCTCGCGGCGCTTCGCTGGCATGGCTATCGCGCTGACAACCGCTATGTCGTGTTTCAAGTAATCCCTCATACGCTTGGTCTCCCCCCTGAGACCTGGAGGCTGCTGACCGAGTCTCATCGTCGAAGGAACCAATCTGAGTACGACGGCGTCCTGCTTGAGGACGAGCGGTTCCTGGAAGCCCTCATCAAGAGTATCCAGGATATCCTAAAAGGAGTAGAGGAACTTGGCCCGGTTCCCGTTCCCTGACAGATCTTTCTTGTCTACGAATCATTTTCAGCAAGACCCGCTTCTGATTCCATAGTTATTCCGAGATCAAGGTGAACAGAGGTCATTAGATCACGCTCTATGGGTTTTGCGTAGTTCAGTTAGTCTTCTAATCCAATCCATGAACGGTTTCCAACTGGAAATCATCAGGGGTACCAGTAAAGCAATAGGAGGCATCAGGGCTCTACCCCACCGATGGGGGCACTTTCAAAAGGGACGGAGGTAATTAGAAATATCAATTACCTCCGTCCCTTTTCCGTTATTACAATGTTGATTCAGCAATAGGAATTTAGATTTCCCACCGTTCCTACAAACCTCCCGAAACAGCATATCTGTCTCAATATCACCCAATACCTCTGCCTGAAACTGACCATACTGCCCGAAACAAGCCTGGTCAAACATGCCTTCCCGCAGATTTTCACTGATTTTCACTGGAAGCACCGCATCATGGCGCGCTACCCCCCTGAAGCCGGATCGCTGACAACTTATCCAACCTCTATCTCAGGCACATCATCCTGCCATGGAACGTAGTCCGCGCATGGCTCGCAGACCAGCTCCAGCGGCTCTGGCGGGGGTCTTGGGTCTTCCCAGAGATCAAGATGTTTCAGGATACGCCTGATGACAAACGGTTGCTCTATGAAAGAGATGACCTTCATCTGTCCTTCGCACTTCGGACACTTCAATACGTCAATATCCCATACCTTCTTGAGAAGAGCAGTCCACATCTGTCTTCTGCGGTGGGAGCATGTGGGATGCTCACAGGAAGATGCAGATTTCTCTTCGGTTCCTGCTGTCGGTAAGATACCCTGGCGGCGTTCACGACCACGCCATGCCTGGCTGTACGACCCGTAATAGATGATCTGCTTCGCTCCCTTCCTTGGGATATGAGATGTATGTTCAAGCAAACTATTACGTTGAAAAGGGTTTCAAGTATCCACTAGAATCCAGCAGTCGGAATAAAGGAGTGCTCTTCGGCTGGCTGGGCCTGTACTCGTCCGGATAAACGCAAAAAGCACCCACCACTCACCTCCGGGTGAACGGTGAAGCGCCCGACAGCCCAGCCTCTCGTCAGTTGCCTTTCCGGCCATGATCCGTTTTATCCGCTTGATAACGGAGCATACATTCATGACCGGATCACCATAACCCTGAAGAGATGTATACAGATGTTTACCAATTAGGTCAAGGACAATCCTGTACATGATCGTTTAACGGATAATAGAAATAGTTGCGAAAAACGGCCTGATCCTTGTTGACACAAAGTACGAACTGGGAAAGAATGAGAACGGTGATATCTTAAGCAGTAGCCCGTTCCGTTCCTGTCTAATTTTCTTCCCGTTGCATAGGAACAAGGTAGCCCGTTATCAGCTCAAGGTCGATCTCAGTGCCGTTCCTCATAAGTGTTAATGATACAGCAGAATTGACGGTGTCCGGCAGAAGGCTGCTCAGTTCGTTCAGCTGATCCGCTGTGACGGGGTTTCCATCTATCCCGAGCAGTATATCATCTTCGAGAATACCGGCTTCCTCCGCGGGGGAGCCCTGTATAACTTTTTTTACAAGAAGGTTGTTGTCTTCGATTTCAAGCCCCATACCGGTAAGAGATTCCGGAAGGCCTTCCTCGAAAAGGGAGGAGGGTTCCAGAATGATCCTTCCGGAACTGTAATCCAGGTACACTACGAACCTGCATAGAACAGCGTTTCCGAGGATTCCATCGTACTGGCTGAATATATCGCCCCCGCTGAAGCTTGAGCAGAGTCCGCCCTGTACAGTATAGTCTCCCAGTGTAATCTCCGAAACTCTGAACCCGCTGATGATTTCCTCTCCCCCCACACCCTGTATCTCTGTTTCAAAGGTAGGCCTGTCATTCAGGAACTCGGGATGCTTTTCGAAGAATGATGGCGTAAGGTGGATGTTTCCTCCCGCACCCGTATCAAGGAGAAGAGTGACTGGAACCGAATCCTCCAGAACTGCCTCTATGGATAGAAGGCTCATGCTCCTCTCCGCAGGTAGAACTGAAATATCATCACTGTCGATGCTGAAGCTGTCCGGGTCGAACAGGGTTATCATCTCGGAGCCGTAGTCAATTTTCGTAACGAAACGGCTGAGGAAGTCATAACCGATTATGAGGTCGATCATCTCTCCGGTGGAAGGATAGAATTCCTCTGATAGAGGCATTACCGCCAGGGTCTGATTAGTCACAAGGGCTCCCGCAGCGTAGTAGGTTGGAACTTCTACGAATGAGAATTCCCTGGTTCCTCCAATCCCTCTTGCCGGAAGGCTTCCGGTACCCTCCAGCCCGAGTTCGGCTGCAAGTGCGCTGTCCAGGACAGTTGCCCCGGCCCCGCTGTCAAGAAGTATGGTTACAGGATTCCCGTTGACCTCTCCATCAAGGTATATATGCTCACCCCTGAGTGAAAAGGCTGTTGGAGTTCCCGGATTCTCCAGTTCCCAGTCGCTTCCTGCAGAAGTGAGTACGAAAATCGATTCCGGAACGGTCACATTGTACTCGGTAAGGATATTCCAGTTTACGATCTCCTGTCCAAAGGCCGGGATGGTGCTGATGCTGGAAGTCGCAGAAACTATACCTTCAATATTCTCATAATCATTCGGGTAACTTCTGATTTCAATTCCCATTGTTACCGCTGTCATGAGCACGGGAAGCCACGTCTCCCTTGAATAGTAGAAGACGACGTTCGGCTGGTTCTCAAGACGTATGGGTACTGTCAGAACGCTGTCTATCAGAGTATCCGCCCCTATTGAGACCATTGAGGTATCGAAGAGGTAGTCGTAGAAGATCGTACTCCTGGAAAGCATCATCTGATCCTGTTGCTCGACGCCTCCCGGAGACAGGTGTCCGTTACGGTCGATTGTCCATACGCTGTCTCCCTGTATCAGGACCTGCTGCGTTACGGGACCGATCTCTGTAACGGAGAAACCCATGAAGGGTTCACGAACCCACCACGATTCGGTCATGCCGGTCATCCCGGCCATTGAAAGACTGTCAATGGTATGAATTACATGAATGTTGTTGATCGCTTCCTCACCGCCGATGGCATCAACGCAATTCTGCAGTATGATGTACTCATCACTCGCATCCCTTTCATTATCGGCAGCGGTTCCTCCGTCCGGTCCGCATCCGGTCAGGACAAGCAGCGTTATCAGTACAATGACAAAGATGTGTTTCATATTAACCTCCAGGTGAAGAACACTCATATTCCTGTGATCAAGCGGATCGGGAAGAGCTTCAGCAGTCCGGCAACAAAATCCGGATCAGCAAAGGATGCCTGCATAGATATATCCAGGTTAATGTTCTGCTGCGGATAAAAGACCGATACTTCGTGACCGTCGGTATACTCAAAATTCCACAGTGGAATAAAATCAGAAGAACAGTGTCCGATACCTCTTAAAGAGTCCGTAAAGAAAAGTACCGCGTCAATGGGCATTCCGGTTTCGGGGATTTGATTCCAGGCGTGGAAAAGCAGGCTGTCAGTACAGGTTCTTAGTAATCCGCCTGTGACATGAAGTTCAAGACCCGCGTCCGCTGCCCTGTCGCGAAGAAGGTACGCTATCTCGAGGCAGGGCCCCTGGCCGGTTTCAGTTTCCGGTATCGGAATTGTTCTTATTAAAGATGAGATATCCTCCAGGCTTACTGAACCTGATATGCCAGGATAGTGGGAGGGAAGGGGCCTGAAGATGTAAGGCTGTTGTGTTATATGAAGTATCAGTGGAAGGACAACAGTAGTCCGGGAAGGCAGAAGGTCAATATGTTGTTTCATCAGATTTCCTTCCGCCACGAAAGCACCTGCCAGCAGTTCTATCCGCTGATAGGGGGCATGGGATTCCGGCAGGGGTATTTCAACTGATATATCCATGGCATCTGTGTCGCTCATGTTACTGATCACGGTACTGAGAATTACCAGTGTGTCCAGGGTTCTGGTGCCTGATATCCTGTTTTCAAGCCATTGTGACAGTAGAGAATCGGTTGCTGAGTTCAAAGCAAGGTTGTAACAACGTTCGGCTTCTGCAAACCTGCCCGTCATCTCCAGCATAACGGCAAAATCAATTGTCGACCTGCCTCCTTCCTTCGCCGCAAGTTCAGCGAAGAGGATAGCCCTCTCGGGGATATTGCCCAGTGTCACCAGGTTCCAGCTGGAATCACCCGGAGAGTAGGCGTAGGACAGCAGAACGGCAAGAAGAATATTCAACTTTGAAGCCCTCGTACCGGATCAAGCCCCGCTGCCTTCATAGCAGGAAGAATACCTGATGCAAGACTTAGCAGGAAAGCGATGAGGCCGACCATGGCTGTCCGGGGTATTGAAACCCTGACAGGGATATTTTCATGAAATGAATAGACATCCGGCAGCTGCAAAAGGCTGGTATCACCTATAAGCCAGCAGCCGGCAAGGCCGACGAGAAAACCCAGAACAATACCGGCTATTCCGACGATTATCCCTTCCCAGAGAAATATGTTGAATATAAGTCTGTTGTTTCCTCCCATGGCCTTGATGACTGAGATGTCCTTTCTGCGTTCGATGGCCGATCTGGCGATGGTTCCCATAATGTTGAAGGTAGCAACAAGTGTTATAAGAAGCAGAGCCAGGAAGGCTCCCATCCTTTCAAGCTTCATGGAGGCGGCAAGATCAGGGTTCAGTTCTTTCCATGTCCTTATGGAGGTCCCTTCCGGTAACAGAACAGTCGCTGCTTCAGCAGCTTTTTCGAGTGAGAAACCCTCCGCTGGATAGAGTTTGATTCCAGTGTAGCCGCCCTCGGGAAGGTACATTCTTCTTGCCAGATCGAGTGGAATGTAGGCCAGCGTTTCATCGTTTACAGGCAGTCCTGTTTCCAGGGCTCCCGATAGAATTGCCTTCCCTATGGCATGTCCCCTGCTGGAAAAGAACGCCTTGGGTGGGAACAGGTACATGGTATCCCCTACGGAGTGATAGAACTGCTCTGCAAGATACAAACCCATCAGGATGCAGTCATCCCCCTCCGGAGTAGAAAGCACAAGCTCTCCGTAAGAGAGTTTACCTTCCATCATGCCGGAGGCAAATTCCCGTTCAGAGTCGACTCCTCTTACTCTGCATCCCGAATCAACTCCCCTTGAAGGAAGACGGATTATCGCTTCTCCCTGAATGAAAGGCGAGATGCTCCCGATGGAAATGAGGGATTCCAGTTCATCCAGAAGGTTGTCAGACATCTGAAATGAGCCGCCACTGTCGGCCATTATTACAAGAGGTGCGTCAACCGTGATAACCGATTCCTCAATGAAATTCTCAAGGCCTGAAAGGACACCCATTACGATTATGAGGGCTCCCACTCCAAGGGCTACGCCCGCTACGCTGACAATGGTTGAGAATGCCAGGTGCTTCCTTCGTGGGTGCCTTCTAAGGTATCTCCATGCCAGGTGCCATGAAAGTGAATTCATCTATTCCTCCGACGGGGTATTGTGTGAATATAAGAAACTTCTTTCACTTCCATGCAAATGAGTCAAGAAACTTCCGTAACTAAACCTTTTACAATAGCAGCAGAATAGATATACTTATCCTTGCATTTTTAATCAGAGGGGATACTGATTGAAACATCTTCGCGGGAACACATCCCTTCCGTCGGAGTTATATTGCAAATGTGGAGTGACATAATCACGGCCGGCGAACAGAATGAATTGATGTATTTCTTTCGTCGCGGACTCTGATCAGGTAGTATTCAGATCTGAAAGGAAAGTATTTTGAACCTTCTTCTGCTGGCCGTTATTCTGCTGAGTAATCGGGAATACCAGGATATCGTTACTTTCAACTACTCAGGTAATGATGGATGTTCATTCACCGTAAGTGTCGACCAGCCCTCTTTTCGGAGCTATGAAGACCGATGGTATCCTGTTATTCATGGTATGGGAGTTTCATTCGAGCAGGACGAATACGTTCTGCCGTCAATAACCTTCTACATTCCCGTCCCTCCCGAATGTGAGCCGTATGTAAGTTGCATTCCCAGGGGATCTCAGCCAGTTTCACTGCCGGGGCTGCTTCTGGTAACTCCTTCCATGACAGGGGATGGGCTTGATACGGAATGGAAAATACCTTCCGGCAGTCCCCCCGTTGAATCCGATGGTTACGTAGAGCTCCGTACATTCAGGATGCTCGGAACAACAGTCGCCGCGGTGACCGTCAATCCATTTGGCGGAGGCATTAGCGGTAATATTCCTCTGGAGATATCCGTCCGGCTGACATGGCCTCCAGCTGCTGGAAGCCGTGAAATCGATTCTCCTCTGCTTGAAGCTCTCTCCCACCCCGGGCTTCTATTCTGGCCGGGAATTGACCGGACCGATGCTACCAGCCCTTTCTGGGGCAGGCCATGGGCTAGAATAGCGGTGTCTTCTACCGGTATCTACGCTGTGACCGGAGCAGAACTTGAGCTGGCAGGATGCGAGATAACCGGAACTCCTTCGAGAGCGTTAACAGTCTTCTCCGGGCCCGGAACTCAGTTTGACCTGGAAGATCCGGCCGATGAACACCAGCTGTCTGAACTGGCAATAGAAGTGTGTGACGGAGGAGACGGTATATTCGACCAGTCGGATACACTTAAATTCTTCGCACAGGAACTCGACAGGTTCGATGTCTCGAGCGGAGAGCTGCAGAGATTTTCCCACAGGTACGCTACTCACAACGTATACTGGCTGACATGGGGCGGCGAGAACGGCCTCAGAATAGATACTGCCAGCGTGATGCCTGATGCTTCACCAGAATGGGGAGACAGCCTGCTTCACAGCATATGGCAGGAGCAGGAATACGCATGGGTCGCAGGACAGGAGAATCGCACAGGATGGGTCTGGACGCAACTTTTCGAGGGTATGCCAAGTTATTTCTATTTCTCAACCCTCTCCGCGGATGGTAATGGAAGCCTGACTTTATCGATTGCATCCGAAAAGAGCCATGGAATAACTCCAAGTCAAAGAATCGAATTAGATCTTAACGGTGTCGTTATTTTGGATACTCTCTGGACAGGTGATGATGAAATAATATTCGATATCAGCGATCTTGAATTCGATCTTTCCATGAACCTCCTCAAGGTTACCGCCGTGGAAGAGACTGGAGCGATATATTTCAATTACTTCAAGGTCGAATATCCAAGGAGACTGTCATATGCCGCCAACCGGATGCTGCGTTTTACCGATGCGTTTGAGACAAGGTACAACTTCACGCTTGGTGGAGCGGTCAGTGAATTCGGACTCCTGGATCTTTCAAACCCTGCTGTTCCGGTAAGACTTCAAGGTCAGCTGTCCGGGACAGATCTTGATGTTGCGCTGGATATTCAGCAGAACAGCCAATTCTGGCTTTCGGCAGGGGGTGAAAACTATCTTTCTCCGGATTCAATAACGGTTTCCCAACCCGGCCGGATAATCGGCAGCGGAATTCAGGGTGATGTTGTGGTCGTGGTTGCGGACCAGATCACTGCAGCTGCTGAACCCCTCGAGACGATGTATGCCGGCAGGGGTCTGTCCGTTGCGCTTGTGAGCGCAAGTGAGGTGTATAACGAGTTCGGACAGGGCCTTCGCGATCCCGGTGCGATCAGATCCTTCTTCAGATATACGCAGGATTCATGGAGTGAACCGCCCCGGTCTATTCTGCTGGTAGGAGATGGATCTTATGATCCTCTCATGCATATCACTTCGTATCCCACGCTGATACCTGCCTGCATTCTCCTTAATTCAGAATATGGCACGAACTATGATGATATCTATGTAATCGCTCACGAGGGCGGACTGTACCCCGAAGCTCCCATATCGAGGATTCCGGCATCTTCGGAAAACCAGCTGACCGCTTATCTGTCGAAGGTTATGATCTACGAGTTTCAGGAGGGAACTGGAGAGTGGGAGAACAGGATAATACTGGTCGCGGATGATGAGTGGGGGAAATCCAGTGTTAATGAGTATTACCATACGAATAGCTGTGAACTGCTGGCGGATACCATTCTTCCTGCCAGCCTGGACAGGATTAAATCCTATATGATAGAATTCCCCTGGCCTCCGGGAACAACACCTTCCGGTGATCATCCGGAAAAACCCGATGCAAGGGAAGATTTCATTCAGAAGCTGTCAAATGGCTGTGCGAACATGATCTTCTTCGGACACGGTTCCTACGGGCAGCTTGCCCATGAGAAGCTGCTTGTATCAAGTGATGTTCAGAGAATCGAAAACGATGACCGACAGCCGGTAATGATCTTCGCGAGCTGTGATCTGGGTCATTTTGACATGATATCAGCCAATTGCCTTGCTGAAGATTTCCTGCTGAAGCCCGGATCCGGTTCCATTGTCTCCATTGGCGCTACCAGGGGCACTTATCCGGGATCCAATGAAATACTATTCATTCGTTATTATGAAGAGATATACGGCGGGGGGAACCCCAGTATAGCAGAAGCCCTGTGGCTGGCCAAGCTGCAGGTGTCGAGCATCAGTAACAGCAAGTATTACGTTCTCCTTGGAGACGGAGGCATACATTCCGTTTACCCGCCCGCCAGCGGATGCAGCTTTGAAATCCCCTCAGGTACTCTCTATAGAGGCAGAATAAACGAAATAAGCGGTTCTTTCCAGAACAGCTCTATTAGTTTCCTGAATGTCACCGAGAGCGGATCGGAAAGGACTTACAGCGGCTTAGGCAGCAGTTCAATAACCTATCTCAGGTACGGTTCGAGCATTTACCAGGCATTTATTACGGGAACCGATCAGGGGTTCTCCGCATCGTTCTTTATGCCGATGCAGGCGGATACGGGTTCGTATTCACGGGGTAGTGCCGTAGGGATATCAGGAAATGGTTGTGAGGTTGCGTTCGATGAGTGGATTTACTCCGTGGATGAAGGTAATCACTCATCCGATTCAATGCCTCCGTCAATTGAACTCTGGATCGACGGTTACAGAGGAGAAAACGTTCCATCCGTGAGCGGAGATGCGGTGCTGAGAGCTTTGCTTTCCGATTCCAGTGGAATCTGCACAATGGGCGGGGGAGCAGGCCGTTCAATCCTCCTCAGCCTCAATTCCAAGGGATTCGACATAAGCAGGTATTTTACTTACAGAAATGACAGCTACACCTGCGGTGAGGTTACATACAGCATTCCCGAACTTATCGAAGGCGACCACAGAATAATCCTGGTCGTCTGGGATGGAATGGGCAATACATCAAGGGATACACTTGATTTCAAAGTGACCGGGACAGCTGAAAATCTCCTCTCTTCCGTATTCGTATACCCAAATCCGGGGGAAGGGCAGAGGTGCTTCAATTTCGAGACTTCCTCTGTCGGTACTGCCGTGATTACCGTTTATACTGTTGCCGGAAGGACCATATGGCGGAAAACTGTAACCTGTAGTGAAGGCTACAACCAGGTCGTCTGGAACGGCCTTGATATGGATTTCGATGAGCCTGGATCAGGGGCTTACATATATAAAATCGACTTCTCGACCCAGGGAGGCGCATCGCGTTCTGTAACTGATATCATGGCGGTTGTGCGTGAGCTCTGAACCGGATTATAAAGGGAGTGTGATAACAGAACTTCCGCCCAGGAGTCTTATTTCAGAAGCCGCGGACATGATAAAAGCTGCCGGATTAACGGTTGTTTCAACCGGAGCGGGGATGTCGAAGGAAAGTGGAGTAAGAACATTCAGGGGAGAGGACGGCTTCTGGAGGGAGCATCGAGCAGAGGACCTTGCTTCGCTTGAGGGCATCAGGAGAAATCCCAAACTGGTATGGGAGTGGTACGGAGAGAGGCTGAAAGCCTGCCAGATAATTGAGCCTCATGCCGGGTATTATGCCCTTGTAAGGATACAGAACGAGAAGGGAATACTTCCACTGGTAACGCAGAATGTTGACGGACTTCATCAGAAAGCCGGTATAAGGGATGTCATTGAGCTTCACGGAAGTCTCAGAACGGCTTCCTGCCTGGATTGCTGTGGTGCTCCCGGTGTACCGATGACCGAGGATCTCTTTGAGGAGCTTCCGCCGCGTTGTTCATGCGGAAGCATTCTGAGGCCGGACGTTGTTCTCTTTGGAGAGCAGCTCCCTGAACAGGCTTTGAAAAAGGCCTTTCGACTGGCGGACAGCTGCGATCTGATGATGGTCATAGGAACTTCCATGGTTGTGTATCCGGCAAGTTCATTACCTCTGATCGCTCTACGAAGAGGCGCAAAAGTTATAGAGATCAATCCTGAGGAAACCACCCTTTCTTCCCTTGATGGAACATTGAGCCTGCATGGAACTGCCGGCAGTATTCTTATCGAAATAGTTAAGGCGGTATATGGAGAATGATTTCCTTACTTCTGCTTTGTGTATCCGTATCACAGTTGACAGCATCTGTTTCAACGGCTCCCTCAAGCGGGTACAGCACAGTACTAACCTTTGAAGATCCTGTCGTAATCAGTACAGAACGCGGCAGTTATGCTGTTTTCAATGGAGTACCTGTAAGATTCGCGGCCGGTGAGCCCGTTCGTCCTTCGCTGACTTTTTTCATCCCTGTTCCCGATGGGGCTGCACCTGAACTGCGTTATTCGGCAGCTTCATACAGATCAACCGGCATCAGTTCCAGCCAGGCAGTGACTCCTGCCATAATCGGGGAAGGCCTGTTTGCGAGAGAGATCGATGTGGATCCTGTGCAGCCCGAAGAAAGGCATGTCGTGCTTAACGGTATCATCCCTCTTGCGGGAACCCGGCTGGCTATGATAACGGTGTTTCCCATTATCGGGGAAAGCGGCAGCAGCTACGCTTCGAGAATCGATCTTCAGTTGCACTGGGATCCGGTGCCCGGCGGTACCTCCGTTGAGAGACATCCTCTGCTCAAACTTATCGCTCCGAAGGATTGTCTGTTCTGGAGAAGCGATACCGATGGGACCGTAGAGAGTGTTTTCTGGGGAAAGCCTTGGGCTCGGATAGCAATCGAGAATACCGGCGGGTACACTCTATCGGGCAGCGATCTTGTAGATGGCGGCTGTGAGGTAATCGGTTCTCCATGTGCCTCCCTGAGGCTGTTCACCGGTCCGGGCCTGATGTTCAGCGATGATCCGGACGATTCCCATGAGCTTTTGGAAGTTGCTTTCACTGTGAATGACCAGAATGGCGATGGACTTTTCAACGAAGATGATTACATAGAATTCCTCGGAAGAGGGTTGTCAAGATGGGAGGTTTCAGACCAGGAAATTCTGAGGCTACAGCACAGGTACGCAACCCATAATGTATACTGGCTTACATGGGGCTCTGAAAACGGACGGAGAATGAATGGGATATCAGGGCAGCCTGATTCATCCCCGGAATGGGGAAACACGATCCTTACCGATTTATGGTTCAGGGAAGAACATTTCTGGATGCCATTGTATGAAGGCACAACAGGATGGATATGGGAAACGATTTCAGAGGGAGAAAGTATTACCGTACCGTTTCAGGTTACCGGTTCAAACAGAAGCTCGGTCAAAGTCTCCGTTGTAACTGACAGATCACAGTCCCATACAGTCGCAATTTACATAAACGGGAACCAGGTTCTAACTGACACATGGTACGGTTCCGGCGGCAGAACGCTGGAGGCAGACAGCCTTCAGCTGTCCGGTTCCTGTACGCTTGAAATTGTACTGGTGGAGGATGCAGGCGAGGGTGTTCTGGGACTTAATTCTGTACAGGTTACTTATGCTGATCAGCCTGGCTATCTTACGGGCAGGGTGCTCTTCCCTTCAAGAGAGAGAACCGGAAGGTACAACTTCAGTGTTTCAGGTGTATCCTCTGACTGCATTGCCGTAAACATCTCTGACTTCGATTCTCCGGAATTAATTACCGACACGGAATATGCAGGCAGTAATCTTGAATTTTCATATTATGTCGATACTTCTTCATCGTTGATACTAATGGATTCAAACGACTGGATGTCTCCGGATTCAATAGTATCCTCCAGTCCCGGACGTCTTGTGGGCACGGTATCGGATGGAGACAGACTGATCGTTGTGCATCCTTCCCTGTACAACGGTATCTGGGGAATTGAAACATTGAGCACCGAGCAGGGGCACAGTCCTGTCGTAGTAACTACTACGGAGATCTACGATGAATTCGGTCAGGGTATTGCGGATCCCGGTGCTATCAGATCGGCCATCAGATGGGGAATTGACAGCTGGTCGGGTGGACTGCGTGGTGTAATACTTGCCGGTGACGGGCACTACGATTTCCTTGGCAATGCAACCAGTCAACCGGTGATGATACCCCCCTGGATCAAATTGTTAACAGGCAGAAAAGACTGCTTTGACGATATGTACGTAATGGTTCATGAGGATGCTTTCCTGCCTGAGGTTCCAATTGCCAGGATTCCGGTGGATAATCTGCTCCAACTGGGTACCTGTACCGCGAAACTGCTCGACTACGATGACGACCGGAACAACGGTACATGGATGAACAGGGCTCTTATCGTTGCTGATGACGAGTGGGGTCAGGGTGCAGCATGGAATGAAATAGTGCATACCCTGTATTGCGAACACATCACCGAGGAAGTCCTGCCTCGCTGCATGTCCAGAGAAAAGTTCTACCTGATAGATTACCCCTGGCCACCAGGCCCATGGACCCCTGATGGTCCGCATCCCGAAAAACCTGAAGCGAGAGAAAGCTTTATTGAAACATTTAATCGGGGCTTTCTATTGCTGCTTTACCAGGGACACGGAGCCGCCAATCAGATAGCTCATGAGGTGATGATGCTCGGGGAAGATGTGAGCAGCCTTGTCAACGGCCACAGATTGCCGGTCTCCTTCTGGGCTACCTGCGATGTGGGACATTTTGACGATCCAGGAAGTGATGCAATCGGAGAAACCCTTGTTTATCATCCAGCGGGAGGCTGCATTTCCAGTGTGGCCGCAACCAGGGGAACCTACGGCTCTTCAAACTACCTCTATTTCAGGAGTGTCATTGATTCTCTCTGCCAGCATGAGGACCTTACGGTAGGTGATGCTGTCTGGCAGTCTAAACTTGCGCTATCCGGAGCCTACAGCCTTAATAACAGGTTTTACGTAATGTTTGGTTATCCAGATATGCCACTGCCCCTTCCGAATTCCGACGGGTCAGTGATCTTCAACGATGATACTCTCTGGAGCGGAGAGCTGAATACCATTTCCGGAAGCGATTTTCAGAACGACGGATTGGCCTTTATCGAAATTTTGGAGTCATCCTGGAACGCTGTCTACACATGTCTGGGGGATTCCCAGATCCATTATATCAGATACGGTGGTACCGCCTACAGCGGTACGCAGATCGTGGACGGTGGAGAGTTCAGTATTGACTGCTTCATTCCTGTTCAATCCATGACCGGCAGTATGGCCCGTGGGGCTGCACTGGCGCTTTCCAGCCAGTCCGCTGTGTCAGGAGCTGAAGATCCTGGCGTTCTTGCCCAGGGAACACAACAGGTAGATGATCTTGAGGGTCCCTCCGTATGCATGTGGATAAGGGGCTACGAAGGCATTCAGCACCCTGAACTGACTGGAGATTTTACACTGGAGGCTGAAATAAGCGATTCAAGCGGTATCTGTCTTCTCGGGGGCTCCGGGAAAGAACTCAATCTGTTCGTCGACGGTGATGGAAATAACGTCAGCTCATATTTCTTATATAACAGAGGCAGTACGGTTACGGGGAAGCTTATGTATACTCTTGAAGCTATGTCCATGGGGGAACATTCGCTGATACTCTGGAGTGTGGACGGCGTGGGTAACAGTTCCAGGGACACACTGGACCTTAGAATTCTTGAAGAAAGCGATCTTGCTATTACCGAAGCTGTTGTTTATCCTAATCCAGGGAACTGGAGGAGGTGTTTCAGCTTCAGGATATCGGAGGATGCCCAGGTAACGGTTTCCATCTTTACCGTAGCCGGAACCAGAATAGAAGAACTGACGCAGATATGCAGCCAGGGGTACAACCAGATACTGTGGGAAGGCCTTGATCACGATGGAGACCCTGTTGCGTCGGGTCCTTACATTTATAAGATTAATGCAGAGGCTCTGGGTACTTCCGTATTCAGCAGAACAACGGAGGAATTCGGCATACTGGTTGTAACCAGGGAGGATTGATATTGGCAGGCTTACCCGGTGATAAAATAGATTGGCTATGGAAGCAGGTTGAAAAGGCAAGAGAAGAGAAGAATAATGAAGCTGTAAGAGAGAGCCTGGAAAGGCTTCTGGCCGACTCTTCAATCAGAAATACTTCCGATGAGGATCTTGCTGTTCTCAATCTGAGCCAGCTTGATATCGACGAGGGGCGTTCGCGGGAAGCCGCACTTCACATGTCCGGCTTCAAATGGCATGGCGTACCCGCTCCTGCAGGGCTGTTGCTGATTTCAGACATTTATCTGAAACTCGAATGGTTCGAGCAGGCAAGGGAAGCCCTTGAGGATTATCTGAAGCTCATTCCAGAGGATCTTGACGCGAGAAGGAAACTCGGTCTTGTCCATCTCATGTTGAACAATGATGAAGAAGCCCAGCGAATTCTTCTTGCCACCGCCAGAAGAGAGAAGTACAGAATCCCGACTACTTTAACCTATCTGGCCATACTCGAAGCGAAGGTTGGGAGAATTGAGGAGAGCCTTCATCTTCTTCTGCAGGCAAAAGAACTTGCCCCGTTTGACAAGAAGATCGAGCATACCCTCCTGAGAATCGAATCCCTCAGAGTCAGCCTGAAGAGGAAAGCCCTCCATCATGAGGATCTCCCCATTGAGGACCTTGTTGCCGGTATGGTCAGTGGTATGCTTGAACTCCACGGTTACTCACATGAGAAGTCCAAGCAGGCCCTTGATGTATGGAACAGGTTCTGCTCAGTGGTTACTCCCCAGGGCAGGAAACCTGCAATCTGGGCTGCAGCCCTGGAGTATTCTGTGACAAAATACGGCCCCCATTTCACTCAGAAGCAGCTGGCCGATGAATATGGAGTATCAACATCACAACTCGGTGAACACTACCATGCCATTTCAGAGGCTGTCGATCTCGATTCATTGATTAATACCGACCTTCTTGGTGAGATTGAGAAGGAAGGATCCGGGCTACATAGCCTCGTCCGCAGGGAAGAGATGGCGGAAGTAATAGCAACAATCGTCGGAAGACTGGACGAGTTCGATGGTCCGGGAGAAGTCTGCTCCTGGGTATTCGACAGGATAGAACCTCTTAACGAAACCGAGCGACGGGAAATAGAGGATTTCCTAAGCTACCTCTGGAAGAGGAAGTGACTGGATCTGAGATGAGATATGTAT
>DAOWFD010000046.1 GCA_030638185.1 Candidatus Aegiribacteria sp. | reverse complement strand
AGCATGGCACTGGATAGCTTCCGTCGCATGGCAAGGGAAGCCATGCCCAGCAGAAAGAGGAATGCCGGTAAACCCCAGGAAGTGATCAATTCAGAAATGTTTGCGAATATCGATTCCGGTTCTTTATTAACCAGTAGATCATTTGGCGCCGCATTCTCTCTTGCCAGTTCCGTCATCTCGGGAACCTCTAGAAGTAAATGATCCTCATTAGCCTTGAAGAATGAAATCGAATATGGATAGAAAGGTGCTCCAGTATGTATCATCGTCCTCACAGCAAATGCCAGTGGAATTATCACGACAACTGCACCGCAGACAAGTAATTTGTTCAGTCTTCTATATGTCGGGATTGCAAAAGAAAACAGCAGAAAAGACGGGAGCAGTATGTATGCTGTTATTTTCGTGCCCAGAGCTAATCCCATGGCAAGAAAGGGAACAGGATCGAATGTTCTATCTTTACTAGTATATCCTTTGTAAAGCAGGCAAATGGCAACTGTTGAGAAGTAGAGTACTGTCATTTCTATCTTGGGCAGTGAAGCCCAGCCGGAAAGCATTGAGGTCGCCATGCAGGCAATGACTGTTACAAGTAAACCATTTTTCCCCCTGCCAAGAATTTTCCATGCCGCAATAGCAGAAAACAGCAGCATACTCATCTGGAATACCTGCAGGAGGGATAATTGATCTGTTCTTGTGGTAGAAAGCGAGGCTGGCCATGCAGCAAGGATTTCACCAGTTGCCGGCAATCCCGAGAACTTGCTTTCCTCAATGTAAAATATCCTGCCAGTTGAGAGCCACCTGTCAGGCCGTACTGCATATGTTATCAGTGCATCAGGATTTGTTTGTGGTTCAGATGCTCTCATCGTATTCGAAACTAGAATGAAAGCCGCAATAGCAAACAGTATCAACCCATGCAGTCGGGAAAACTTGAATTCAGCATAATTCTTTTTAGTCCTGATCAGCGATATTATTTTGATTAATGCACCTGTTAAAAGGAAAGCTGTAAGCACAGGCCTGCTGAATATGCCAATGAGACTTAAGGGAATTGATAATGCAAGCAGGCTCACAATACCTGCGAATTCAACAGGCGATTCGTAGCCAAATTTCTTAATGTAATGGCGGATTATATCACCAAAGCCGTATACAGCAAACCAGAACAATGTTATACGGATAATTATCCATAGAAACTCAAGAATTCTGTTCAAAATGTCCCTTCATATGAATTTTAGTGTATACGGAAATTGTATCCGCTAATATGTCAGCGTGTCAAGACTGCTTTCCCTCGTGGTAAATCTATACATCTGACGGACGATTTGCATTCTTACATCATACGAATATTATATGCCTGTATTGAACTGATGAGTTAATTGGAAATCAAAGTGTTCTCATCTCTTGTAAGAGGAATGCATTGCCGGATTCAACTGCCAGAATATATCCATTGATAATTATTCTCCTGGTATCTCTAACGGTTCTTTCTGTATTCCATCCCTACCCTTACGACAATGTAGTAACAAGATGGGCGCTTTCAAGGCAGCTGATCGATAACACTTCCATCGTAATAGATCCATATATAGAGTTGACGAACGACAGGGCTTATGCAAATGGTCATTACTACTGTGATAAAGCAGTATTAACATCGATGTCAGCAGCAATACCTTACGGAATCACTAAAGCCACAGTAAATCTAACCGAACTTGAAATACCAGAATCAGCGTACAGGTATATAGCTGAGCGTCTTTCCGCAGGCATTTCTTTCATACTTCTCATGCTCTTTATGTTAAAGGAACTTAAGAAGTCAGAGAAACCTCTGTTCCTTCCGGTACTTGCTCTGGGGGCAGGAAGCATTCTCCTACCCTACTCAACTCTTCTCTACGGTCATGTTCCAGCTGCGTTTTTCCTGTTTATGAGCTGCTATTGCCAGAAAAGGGGGAAATACCTGCAGGCGGATATCTTCGGCGCGCTTGCAGTCGCGACGGAATTCCCTGTGATGCTGCCATTCCTGATTCTTGCAGCCTATCGTGGGAGGAAATACTGGAATCCCCTTAAATTCCTTCAACTGGCTGGTATAGTTATTTTAGCGTTTATGCCGCAATTCATTCATAACTGGATCGCTTTCGGCAGCCCTTTAACCATGGGATACTCATTGGAAACAGCCGACGCTTTTGAGGGAATGAGCCGGGGGATATTCGGTTTTACGCTCCCTTCCCTTAAAGCGGTCTACCTCCTTCTGCTCTCACCTGAACGAGGGCTTTTCTTCTATATGCCATGGACGGTTCTGGGTATCGCAGGGTTCTTCAAGGGGAAACGATTAATCCCTGTTCTGAAAAAGAATCCTCTCCCCATAATGATAATTACCTATGTAATCATGTTTTCAGCCTATTACATGCCGACTGGTGGCTGGGCTTTCGGGCCCAGGCATCTTATCCCGATCATACCATTTTTCGTCATAGGACTTGCGAAATTTGTATCCACAAGCAGGAAACATCTATTCATGACTGCTATGCTTCTGCTGCCATCGATACTCATCGCGCTTATCGGTACATTCGGAGAAATACATCAGCCTGTTCATCCTTTTGAGAATCCTATCCCCCTTCCTCAGTGGAATATCGGCCTCTCGATGATGCTTGATGGTCATCATTCACTCTGGCTGTTTGGTACTATGGGAGCTGTGACCGCTACCATTGCTTTACTTCTTCTCTGGGGAGCTGCTTTGAGAATAAGTCATTTCACATTGAAAGGAATCGTTGGATTACTTTTATGGTGCCTGCTTATTATTCCATCAGCATGTCAGCACCGGGGCGGCAAAACAGACTATTACAGAGGAGTGCTTGCGCAGCACAGAAAAGAATGGATACTTGCAGCGGATTACTACGAAGCCGCAGCCCAGGACCCTGCAGCTCCGGATATAGTCATTCAGAGGGCAATACATTGCAGGCAGCAATCAGAGGCAGTGGAACACTGATTACCAGCTGGTCAGACCATCATCAATACTCCCATGATAAGGATCAACGTTGGGACAGTCTATTCTGTATGTGTTATCTTCCAGTATAGCAACATACCTTATTCCCGCAGACGGGCATTCAAGAAGATGGGCATTCCCCATAGCTCCCGAAGCCGACAGATTTCCCACATCTGTGAACATGTTGTGCTGAGCATAGTAGAGGGCTTCCGCCGATCCAAGGGATCTCAAGTTGCATCGGCACGCGGCTTCATTTGCCCTTTCTTTTATGGACGCGAATTTCGGTATAGCAATGGAAGACAGAATACCGATTATTACTACGACTACCATGAGTTCTATCAAAGTGAAGCCTGTTCTATTCATATCCCACCTCACTTCACTAAGAGACCGCGAGTAACACTGCTCTACAGAAATACTAGTGCATAATACTTACCAGTTCTGTAACGGTATATTAATGTGGTATACGTAATATATTCTTAGAAAAGTATCGGAAACTTCTGAAGACAGCTTGATCAGTTCACTGACTGTATTGCATTTTGCAGGCTTTTCGCAACTTGCAGAATCGCGATGCCAGTTAGATATTCGTGTTCAGATACATTTCCAGGGAGGTAGAATATCCGCTGTATCAGTGTTCTTGCTCTAGCCCTTCTATCCGGAACATCTTCTCCGGAAGTGATGATGCACGATTTAACACTGATAAACAGGATAAGGGACATTAACATTATCAGTCTCTATATCTGGGGTTCCGGTCAAACAGATAAGGGTGACAACTGGATAACCACAAATCTCCAACCTGATTCAATTGTTACCTTTACCCTTCTATCAGGAAAGTGTAATATCCTCGCGTTTGACGAATTGGGGAACTCCTATGGCATCGCGGGAAATCTTCAAAAAAACGTACCCGATACCATTTCGATTGACCTCGAGTACATTACCTTCGGAAGGCCGAATGTTGATTATGGACATAACCTGCTGAACCTGACTAATTCACTTCACGGATTCGCGCTGGATATACTCATACTCTCTTCAGCGCGGCTTGATGAGGATATCATAATAGACGGCTTCAGAGTATTCCCCGGGAACAGCATTATAATCTGGCTTGATAAAGGCATCTACTCGGTCAAAGCTGTAGATCAGATCGGTAGAACGTACGGCATAGATAGTATCACCGTCCCCGATGACAGCTGTATGGTATCGCTAGTTAACAGTATGATAATCAATCCGGTACCACCAGTTGGAATAACAGGAAACGGCAGCGGATCGCTCTTCATTGAAAACTGTCTACCATCAGCAGTAATGACAGACCTGCAGATAATACCTCAGAATGGTTCGGGTGGCATTTACCTTGAGAACATTGCCCTTCAGCCCGGGGCACACATGGTTGCGAATCTGAATCCGGGATATTATTCGGTACTGGCAACGGATGAATTTGGCGCTGAATACTATGTTTCCATTGAGCAGCAGGATACTGGAAGTTTAAGGCTGCCGATAACAGATGAATATCTGCAGTATGATTTCAGCTTTCCGGGAAACAGTCAGGAACAATGATGGGTAATGCAGCTCTGACTGACTGGCTCAGTATCAACTCGCTTGCCTACTCGGTTCTCCGTGTCTCAATGGTCTGGCTTGCATTTTATGGCGCAGGTTCACTGACGAAGCGAACAAGAGTAATTAAAAAGTACTTCAGGTTGTTGCCTTCAGTAATCCCCGGAATGCTTATATACATGGGAATAATAGTACTGCTGTCACTGTTTCATCTGCTTACCAGAAGAATCATGCCAATCTTCATCATACTCGGAGCATTAACCGGACTTGTTGCACTTTACTTGCGATTGAAGAAGTTCTTTTCCGGTTTCAGATTTCATTTGAAACATCCCGTGATTATCCTCCCTTTCCTGCTTGCAGGATACATTCTGCTTACAAACCTGATGCTGGCAGGTCGCCCGGAAATGGACTTTAATGATACCCAGGTCACCTACCTGGTTCAACCTGACAGATGGTTGAATGATGGTCAGATGAGCTTTCTTGATGAGACAAGATTCTCTGCCTTTCCAATGACTTCGGAAATGCTGTTATTACTGCCATCATCACTTTCAGATGACAGATTAGATCAACTCATTCTCGGGCAGCTTTTCGAACTGAGTATGACCATTGGATTGATCTTATTTTCCATGGTAATACTTGGATTCGGATGGAAATGGTTCCCAGCTGCGATAATAAGTATTAGCGGGTGCTCCACAATTCTTCTCTGGTGTCATTTTGCCAAACCCGATGCTACTGCTATCTTCTTCATCACAATTGCGCTGATCATTTTGCTGAGACAGATAATTGACACTGATTATCGATCTGATCTATCAGCATTTCCCATAATAGGATTAGCATTATCATCTAAATACACAGTATATATTACGCTTATTCCTATCATTATAATGTTTATATATATTTTAGTGCATAATAAACCTAATAAATATTACATATTTTCAGGTACTATCTTACTGATAACAATACCTGTAATATTTATGATTCGAACAGTTATCCATACTGGTACTATATTCTTTCCGCACGCTCCATTTGAATTCCTGCTAAAGACCGAATGGCAGATGCCTGAAGTGCATCTTACTTACAATATATTCAACGATAGAAGCTCGGATTTTTTCCCGAATATAGGGTTCTTTCAGAATGTCTGGCATTACTTTGGAACATGGAACTCTTCCCTTTTCCTTCTGCTTGGAGGATATATTCTCACTATTAAGAGAAAATATCTCACAAGAAGAACTATTATCCTTGCGGGTTTTGGTGTTTACGCGGTTGCTTCCCTGGTCCTGTTCTATCCAGCATGGTGGGGCGCAAAATACGGAATACTCCTGATTCCTTTTGCCACCATGTTCGGTCTGTATATGTTTCGGCACTTGAAATATGGCTTGCTTTCTGCAACTATTCTATCAGTAATAATCTATTTCATCTATGACACTTCTCTTTCACCAACGGAACATTACGGATTGGAATTCAGAACAAGACTGATCGAATCTTATGTAACCAGCGATTGGAAACCATCCAGTATTCAGATAGTCCAGCAACAACCCGAATTGAAAGCAACACTCTGGATGAATTGTCATCTTCCCGAGAATTCACATATACTTTCATTTTATGTGACAAAACGGTATTTCTCGAATCACAGATGGATTGTTGCATGGCGATATCCTGTTGCTGCGCATTTATATTTGGACAATAGTATAGTAGATGAAATAAATATTCTCAAAGAGTTGGATATAGATTACATTTTCCTTACAGAGGGTAACCCTGCACCATTTGATGATGAGAACTCGGTTGAACTCTTTTCAAGAATCGGCCGTGGAGATGTACTTGAACCGGTTGCGAATATCGATGGGCACACAATCTACAGGTTTTGTCCATCAAACCTGTAGTAATTCATATATATATATTACCAGAACTCCAGGTACTCCAGTATATATCCGATAATTATATTCTTAATATATTTTTTTCGGTTGATGCATGTTACAATGGATTTTTATTGCTGTGAATTCAGCCGTAGAAAGGCACGGCGTGCCAAGAGGACTGATTGGTCAATTCTGGAGCAAAAGGCTGGTCCGGTTCACTGCGGGGGGTTCCCTTAACCTCCTCAATAGACTCTGCTGGGCATTCCTGTTCGAGCTGGCAGGCTTGCCTATCTGGCTCAACTACGGCCTGGTACACATGATCACACTCGTTTTCGGCTACACGTATCACACACTCGTGACATTCGGGCAGAAGATCAGCCTTGGCAGCTTCAGGAGATTCGTGCTGTCAGTCATTGTCCTTCGCGTGGTAGACTACGGTATCGTTGTTGCAGCCAACCTTGTCGAACTGATTCGAGCACGGATATACAGCCTTCCCGGAATCGGTTCCTTCATGGGAGACAACCTTTTCTACATCAGCATATTTACCGTCTCGATCATCATGTTCGTCATCCGATACACTGTTTTTCGGAAGATCACCTTTGCTCAGGTTCCGGAACAGGATGCTACCGAGAAATGGATTCAGGATATTCGACATACGCTGGAAGATAACTAAGCATGGGGCCGATTTTCATCGCCGGGTGTGGTCGCTCGGGAACATCCTATCTTCGCACGATTGTAGATGCTCACCCGGATGTCTTCATACCTTCGGAATCACTCTTCATACCGGATTACCTCAGGTTCGGTCGATTCGTACCTGAACGTCTGCTGAAATGGCTCTTCTTCCATGAACCGCAATTGCTCTGCTGGTATGATGATGGAGCGTTAATAACCGATAGTATCGAGCAGACAATAGCAGCTGTACACGAGAAAGCTGCAGGTAAATACGGGGCAAAAGTCTGGGGTCAGAAAACACCCCGCTTCATCCGTCATGTGAGTTTAATGAACAAAGCATTCCCCGGCATCAGATGGTTACTCATCTATCGTGATCCCCGCGGGGTGGCAGCCTCCATGAAAAGATCCGATCAGCACACGTATTCCGTGGCCCGGGCGTGCAGACGATGGCTGAATGACAACAGGATGATCATGGATATCCGTCAGGACGGAACCATCCCATCGAACGTATTTCTGGTCGGGTTCGAGGAACTCATTCTGAATTACGATGAGATGCTGGAAAGGATATTCTCTTTCCTTTCACTCGAACCGATCAACAGTGATGATGTCAATAGACTCGGGCGACCGGTCTTCTTCAAGCGCTCGCGTTTCAGGATCAACACGATACGGGGCAATCTGACTCCCGATCCACGGATCATAGACAAATGGCGTGAAGTGCTCACTCCCCTGGAGATCAGGTATGTCGAGCAAACCTGTGCAAGAGAAATGGAGATCCTTGGCTATGAAACCGTTCCCGACGATGACACTGCGCCCGGAACCCTCTTCTTTATGGAAGGCTTGAAGGATCTTATCATTCCACTCAGGTACATTCTCAAATGGCCCGAGTATCTCTATTTCACCGCGCTACGGACGCTGATCATGCGGTTCTTCGCGATTTGGTATTCCATTTGTCGGAAAACGGACTAAGAGAGCTGCAGCATCTCTGGTAAATGAGCGGATTTAAAACACAAATAAGAAATCAGCGACGAGCCATCAAGACTCGCCGCTGATAAATCTGAAATATCAGACTTTTACTGCCAGGAGACTATACCATCGTCGATACTTCCGTGAGTAAGAGGATCGACAATGGGACATGAGATAACGTAAGTTGTAGAATTTGCAACTGTTGTTGCTGCGTATCCGTTAGTAGATGTAGGACATATGATAGCGTCTGCGTTCTCCATCACACCGCCCACGCCACTAAGATTGGCAATACTACCATACATGTTCTCTGCACCGTAGTACATGGCTTCAGCGGATCCCAGAGATCTGAGATTGCTTCGGCAGGCAACCTGTTCCGCCTGGTCTTTTACGCTTGAGAACTTCGGTATCGCGATGGCAGCAAGGATACCGATGATGACCACAACGATCATCAGCTCGATGAGGGTGAAACCTTTTTTCATTTTGATTCCTTTCGTCTCGGGGTTAACATCAATACATTCTGAATTTTCATTCATACTATATACTAAAGCAATATGTTTGCCAAGTCAGAATATCCGGTGTTTATTCCGCCATGAAAGCATATTATAACTTTCCGAAGAGGTAAAGTGGTACGATAAATGATAACATCTATTGCAATTTGCAAGACAGGATGTCCATTATGCACTCCCGGAATCAGAAATCAGTGAAGACTGGACGGTTCGGATTATCCTGAATTGTGGCGTTTATCAGACGGTCGGCCAATTCCTCGCGGGACATGCTGAAATCACCAACATCCGATACACCTGTAGACAGATCAACGTCCGGATTGTACCATGTTGCCATACGTTCAAACCATCCGGAGAAGTTTCCAGTGGAGAGCAAGACTATATCCGGTCTTCTGTCCTCAACATATTTCAATACCCATCCGCCATAGAGACGATCGTTGCTCCTGAGAAAAAATACAGATTCGCACGGCGCAGGAGCGAAGTATACCTTTATTTCATTTTCCTGATCGGGCAGCGAGTCCCATAGAAAAACTCCCGCTGAAAGAACTGCTCCCGTGGCTATAAGACCTGCTGTGCGCCTCCAATTGCATATGGCTGTTATACCTGCGGCGGCAAGCACCAGAATTACGAACAGGGAAAGAATTGCAGTCTGGGTTGTTCCCGCTGCCATGGGGTTTATATAGACTACAAAGAACAGATCGAGAACAACCAGTATTTCAAGTCTGATCAGTAATTTCCTATTCCTTCCAAAAAGACGTATTGCACCGATTATCGCCGGCAGAAGAAGAACGGGCCATAGAATTCTCCATATGGCTCCGAGATGCCTCATCAGGACATCTGCTGAGATACCCCACATCCTACCGCCGTATACTTCCCTGTATCCTCCAGCAGTTACCTGTCTCATGAAATTCCCCACTGTTCCGGTGCTGCCCCAGTCTACGACTGCTCCCGAAGCAGAATACACGGGAAGCGCAAGGTAAACGCTCAGTCCAAGCAGAAGACCACAGAAGAATTGCAATATTGAGGAGCGTTTAAATCCAAAAAGAACGACCAGGAAGATACCCTGTGGGTGAATTGCCAGGGCAAGCCCAAGAAGGAATCCTGCTTCAAGGTTGAAAGGCGGTTTTCGGAAGTATGCAACTGCGTAAATCAGGAAAAGAAAACCGTAAGCATCCCAGATAAGAAGTCTTCCGGCAACCGAAGGCAACAGCAGAAGCCCCGTTAAAAAGAACAGAGAGGAAACTGAATACATCTTTGTTATCAGGATCAGAGCCGATGCTGCTGTTAATGCAAACAGCACTCTCAAACCCTCGGAGCCGAAGATTATCCATGACAGCCCTGATGAAAGGCTCAGAAGGGGAAGCCCCGGAGGATGGTTGATGCCTCCAAGCCTGGCTACAGTAAGAAACTCACCCCCGTCTTCAACGGGAATGCCCCTCTGGCCGGTTAAAAAAGCAAGGAAGAACAGTACCAGAAAGCAGGATACTGCTACCGGTAAACGCATACTCCAAAGGTTGCGCGTCATGAATCATCCTTTTCCTTTGCGTATTTTTCCAGCTTTCTGTAAAGGGTGCTTTCGTTGATGCCAAGGATTTTAGCGGCAAGGCGTTTCTGTCCCCTCGCCTGGTGTTCAAGCACGTACAGGGTATAAGCCTTCTCTATCTCATTCAGAGTGGGATTCTTCCTGGTAGGCTGTTCAGCCACAATCCCTGAATCCGCAGATAACTGATCCGCTTCACCGGGGTACCTGATGAAATTCGGTATGTCGTCTGCCGCTATTTCCTTACTCCGTGTCATTACACAAAGACGTTCAACCACGTTTTCCAGTTCACGTACATTTCCAGGCCAATCGTAATCAGACAGTATCTTTCTTGCTTCAGAGGTAATCGTTTTGAGCTGCTCGCCTGCTTCACCGGAATAGTCTTCAAGGAATTTATCCAGAAGAGATGAAATATCAGATCTTCTTTCTCTTAGTGCGGGAACATGGAGAGGGATAACATTCAGCCTGTAATAGAGGTCCGCTCTGAAAGCATCTGTCTTTACCATTTCACCAAGATCCACATTGGTGGCCGCTATTATCCTGGCCTCAATGGGAACATGTCTGGTCCCTCCGACAGGAAGCACCTGACGTTCCTGAAGTGCTCTGAGCAGTTTAACCTGAAGCTCCCTGTCAAGATCACCTATTTCATCCAGAAAGAACGTTCCCCCCTTTGCGGCTACAAGGAGCCCCTCCTTGTCCTTGTAAGCGCCTGTGAACGATCCCTTAATATGACCGAAAAGCTCACTTTCAAGAAGACTGCGGGAAAAACTTCCGCAGCTGACCCCCATGAAGGGCTTGTCAGACCTGGAACCTATGCTGTGGATAGCCCTTGCGATAAGTTCTTTGCCTGTACCGCTTTCACCTGTTATCAGTACTGTGCTGTCCTTGTCCGCAACCATCCTTACTTTCTCAAGCAGTTCAACAATGGGTCTGGATTTCCCTATTATATCCTCGACAGAGTATTTTGACCGGATTTTTTTCCTGAGTTCCCTGTTCTCCCTCTTAAGCGCTACTATCTTATTTCTTATATTTTCGGGGAGTCTGTTTGATGCAGGGTGAGTGCGTCGATAAGCCAGAGATTTGCAGTTTCCTCCTGCTTCTTTAAGCCTCTTGACCAGCCTCTTAGTATGAGATATAGAAAGGTTAAGCTCTTTTGCCGCCTCCCCTTGAGTCATCCGCCTCTCCATAGCTAAGGTGAGTATTCTATATCTTTCCAGTACCTCGAGCATGTCTAATTCCTTCCTAAAGTAGCGCGTACCCTGTCAAGACATGTTACTCAGAAAATTACCTGTATAAATACTTAACGAAGTAAAAAGTATACCTCAGAAACAGGCTATTTTACAAAGCAAGTAGCGATTTCTTTATTCCTGCAATTTGAACTGACGTTTTATATATCCTCATACCTGGTGTGGCCATGCATAGCACAAGTGCATCGCCATTTTTCCAACTTCTAAGAAGGCCAGCTAGTTGTTACTATACTCCTCTATTAACACCATTCTTAAGGTGCCATTTTTGACTGTGGACTAAGATATCATTCAACTTTCGGCCGGGCGTCCAGTTCAAATCCCAATACCCATCGGATGTAAGAAGCAACTAAATATGCTATTCCCATTTCACATCACACTTAAGGTATCACTCTACCTTGTAGACAATAAAGACATTGACAAAATCACTTGAGGCAGTCAGAATT